>JAQGPI010000639.1 GCA_028293175.1 Verrucomicrobiaceae bacterium
TCTCGCATCCTCTGCCGCTTCCCGCTACCCTCGCCTCTTTCCGATGATCTCCTCTCCCCAAGCCATTGACCGCTTCGCCAGCCAGTTGCCGTTCAGCGTCAAGGCCGCCGTGTATGGCGGTACTAGCGCGCCGACGACGGGCCGGCGGGACATTCTTTGGCGTGATTATGAAGACCCCGATGCGCTTCGGCGACTGGCCGGCAGTATCAAGCAGCACACGCTGGAGCATCTGGACCAATACCTGGAGCAGGCTGAAGCCCGTCTAAAGGCCAACGGCGTCGAAGTTCTCTTCGCCGAAACTGCCGACAGAGCCAAGGAACTCGCGCTGCAAATCATGAAGCGCGAGAGCGTGAAGACCGTGGTGAAATCCAAGTCGATGCTCAGCGAGGAGATTCATCTCAATGCCTTCCTGGAGAAGAACGGCATCGAAGCCATCGAGACGGATCTCGGCGAGTACATCATTCAAATCGACGATGACAGTCCGAGCCACATCGTGAAGCCCATCGTTCACAAGAACCGGCGCGATATTGCCAGGAGCTTCGAACGCGAAGGACTGGGCGAATACAATGATGATCCGCAGACCATCACCCACCGCGCCCGCAAACACCTGCGCAAAGAGTTCCTCCGTGCCGACTGCGGGATGACCGGCGCTAATTTTGTCAGCGCAGAAACTGGTCGCATGGTGCTGGTGACGAATGAAGGCAATGCCCGCTGGTGCGTAACGGCTCCCCGCCTTCACATTGCGATGGTAGGCATCGAAAAACTCGTGCCGCATGATCGTGACCTCGGCGTTATGCTAAACCTCCTTGCACGCTCGGCCGTGGGCCAGCAACTGACCATTTACACCCAGTTTCTCAATGGTCCTCGCTCTCCTGGAAAAGACGGACCGGAGAAGATGGTGGTCATCTTCGTGGATAATGGTCGCAGCCAGGTGTTAGGCACCAACTGCAATGAAATCCTGCGCTGCATCCGCTGCGGGGCCTGCCAGAATGTGTGCCCCGTTTATCGTCAAGCCAGCGGCCATGCCTATCGCACCACTTATCAAGGTCCTGTAGGGGCGGTGTTAAGTCCACTACTGGCAGGCAAGGACTTCGCCAAGTATGCCGACCTGCCGAAGGCATCCTCTCTGTGCGGAGCCTGCAACGAAGTATGCCCCGTGGACATTCCTATTCCCGATCTGCTGCTGCGGCTGCGTGACAAAGCCTTCAGCGAAGGCGCTGTAGAAGCCAAGCGAGGCACCCCCCCCATGGGGCCCTATGCTTGGCTGGCTACCAGCCCAAAGCTCTGGCGCACCGCTATGAAAGCTAGCAATCTAGGCAACACCTTGCCCGTCGGGTTGTCCCCTGTACCTGCCTTGCAGCGCTGGCTGGGCCCGCGCGATCTACCACCGTTCCGGGGCGGTGCCTTCCGTGAATGGATGGATGCTCGTCGCAAAGTCAGTGCCGAAGAAAGTAGCCCTTAGGTCTGAAAGCAAACTGCCTGCCTGGAAAGATCCAGGCAGGAAATCGCCCCCACCTTCCAGGACTACCAACTCGAACGGCGGCGACGCAGGGCAAGGCTAAGGAGGCCGAACAGCACCAGCAGCACGCGGCTTGGCTCTGGCACCACCACCACGAAACCGTAGGTGTTGAAGAACTGGAAGTCGAGGGAGTTACCGCTAGTTGTCAAACCTGTGACATTCACATCCGTGGCGTAGTTGAACCCGCCTGGCGCCGGTGCTCCAATCGATGTCCAATCCATCAGCTTGAAGATACTGCCGATGTTCGCGCCGGTGATGTTGCCATTCATGGTGACGGTGCCAGCACCGGTTCCCAAGGACAGGTTGCCGACAACGGAGATATAGTCATTGGTGCCGTTGGCCGGACGATCCAGGTTCCAAGTCGCAGCGTTGGCGGCGACGTAGCTGCTGTACGTACCGTCGGTCAACGAACCGAGAACGCCCGAGTCGAAGTTAGTGGGAGTGGTGATGTCGAGCACCAGCTTGCCACCGTTTGCAACAGTCAGCCCACCTGTCAGGGTGATCGGGCCTTTGCCCGTGCCACCTGTATCACCAGGGCTGAGGATACCACCACTAGCGATGGTCGTAAGGCCACCAACCGTTCCGGTACCAGCCAACGTTCCGGTCGAATTCACCGTGACAGCTCCGGAGATGGAGCCGGTGCCCGCAGTAACTGTGGCGGGGCTGTTGTTCGTAGAACCACCAGTACCGACTTGTAGGATTCCTGCGCTCACAGTGGTAAGACCTGTAATGGTATTGGTGCCCGTCAGCGTTGTGTTGCCGGTGCCCGCCTTGATGAAGGTGCCGGTGCCGCTCATGTTGCCAGAGTAGCTCGTCGAGGTGTTGTTACCGCCCGCGGTCAGAGCTCCAGAGCCCGCCACTGCGCTGCCTAGGAGCACATTGCCAGCACCAGCCAGCGAGCCGATAGTCTCGGCCTGGCCGTTGACATCGAAGACACCGCCGGTGGCCACGGTCACAGCCGAAGCGTTGGGAATCCTGTCCCCAGCAGTACCAAGTTGGAGCGTGCCGCCGGTAGCGATGTTCGTCGTACCGCTGTAGGTGTTGGTCGCCGTGGTGAACTGAACGACGCCTGGACCGGCAATCGTCACATTGGCAGTTGCACCGCCAGAGATAACGCCACTGACCGTGAACAAGCTGCCCGCCGTAGTGGCAGCAATAGTGCTGCTGGTGGCGAGGGCAACTGTGCCGGACTGGATGGCTGTGCCAGTGCCCGTTAGTGCACCGCCGGTATAGGCCGAGTTCGCGAGGGTGGTATCACCTGTGCCGTTGATAGAGAGAGATTCTCCACTGTTCGCATTAGTGATGTTCAAGGTGGCTCCCGACACCACGCTGGTGGTATTGCTGGCAACGGTGCCAAGGCTCAAGGCGTTGGTGATCGAAACGGTGCCGGCATTGATGGCTGTATTGCCTGTGTACGTGCTCGCACCGTGCAGAGTCAGAAGACCCGTGCCATTCTTCGTCACCGTACCACTGGTGGTTCCAATGATGGAAGAGACAGTGGTGTTGCCGCTGCCCGCGAAGGTCAAGCCGAAGGTAGCGCCGGTGATCGTGCCAGGATTGGAGAGGATCAAAGTGCCAGCATCGGACTGGATGGTTGCATTGCTGCCAAGGGCTACCAGGCCACCATAGGTGTTGGTGCCGCTCAAGTTGCGGAGCGCACCGGTGCCGCCGCTGCCGGTGCCATTGATGGTGAGCGCTTCATTGCCAACAGCGATGTTGTTCTGCAATTCAAGGGAGCCGCCTGTACCAACCGTGGTGCCAGTTGCGGCAGTACCATCGAAGGTCCCCAGGGCACTGCCATTGGAGATACTCAAGATACCACCATTAACCGCCGTGATGCCTGCATAATTGTTGGCTGCCGTGAACA
>JAQGPI010000640.1 GCA_028293175.1 Verrucomicrobiaceae bacterium
GCCTCCTGGGCAAGCCTGGATATTACCAACGGCAAGATCAACGGCACCAACACGGTGACGCTGCGTTCCGCCGTGATCGCCGCCAACCAGAGCGGCGCTGGCCCGCACACCATCAGCGTTCCCGCCAGCGTGGGCACCATCACGCTGACCCAGAACAACCCCGGTCCGGTGGGCACCACCTGGGCGAATGCGCTTCCAGACCTTCAGATCGGCAGCAACTTCAGCACCATCATCATCCAGGGCACCGGCGGCATGGCCACCATTGTCCAGGGCGTGGCGGGCAATGACGTGATCACCACGGGCATCAAGTCCAACGGCTTCTCGCCTGCGATTGTGAACCTGAGCCTGGATCATCTGGACATCAGCGGCGGCACCTTCACCGGCCTTTTTGTCGGGGCCGATGACGGCCTGGGCAACAGCAACAGCGTAAGCCGCACGCAGATTACCAACTGCAACATCCACAACAACACCAACAGCGACGGCACCTTCGGCCAGGGCGGCGCGATCCAGAACGGCGCCGGGTATCTCACGGTGTCGGACACTGTCTTCGCCAACAACAGCGCTTCCAACAGCGTTGCCGGCCAGGGCGGCGCGATCTGGTACAACCTGCCCAACGCTGTTGGCCAGGGCTCGGTGGGTGCGCTCAGCATCAGTGATTGTACTTTCACCAGCAATACGGCGGGCAGGTCGGGCGGCCTCGGCGGCGGTGCGGTCTATGCCGGCGTCATCAGCTCCGGCACCGCCACGGTTGTCACACGCAGCACGTTCACCAGCAATTCATCGGCAGCCGACGGGGGTGCCCTTGTCTTCGACGGCCCCTGCGCCAGCACCGTGACGAGCAACAACTTTGTCACCAACTCGGTGAGCGGCAGCGGCCACGGCGGCGCAATTGCCATCAACAACGGTGCCTCTGCGATCAATTACAACCGCTTTGCCGGCAACACGGCGGCCACGGCGGCCAACGGCAAGACCTTGTACCGCTCCGCCGGTGCGACGGGCACGGCCAATGCCAACCTCAACTGGTGGCGGGCCAACAGCGGCCCTGCGGTCAATGACCTCGTCGGCGCCTTCACCAGCGGCAACGACATCAACCTGAAGCTTACCGCCACGCCGAACTCGGTGCCAGTACTGGGCACCAGCGCGTTGCAGGCCGACTTCTTCACCACCTCCGGCGCCACGACGCTGACGCTGCCGCAGGTGTACGTGCTGCTGGGCCTGCCCGTCACCACCTACAGCGCGACGGGGGGTGCGGTGTCCAATGCGGATGCTTCCTTGATGAATGACGGCAAGGCCCTGGCCACCTTCACCGCCGGTGCGACGTCAGGCCCCTACCTCGCCTCGGTGACCATTGACACGCAGACGGTGACGGCCGCCATCACGGTGGGCAGCACTTCCAACAACGCTACCCTGGCAAGCCTGACGGCCAGCGCCGGTTCCTTGAACCCGGTGTTCGCCCCGGCGACCCTTGGCTACACGGTGACGACCCCGAGCGCGACCTTGACCACCACTATCACGCCAACAGCGACCAACCCTGCCTCCACACTGTCCTACAATGTCAATGGCGGCGGCTTTACCGGCATCGCCACTGGAGCGACCTCGGCCCCGATCACGCTCAACGCCGTCGGTGTCGGCACGCCGATCCAGGTGAAGGTGATTTCGGCCGACACGACGGTGACCACCTTCTACACGGTGACAGTGACGCGTCAGGCCGGGATCGGCGCACCAGTGACCGTCTTCACCTCCGGGGCGGACGCTCCTCCCGGCGCTCCCGGTACCACCTTCGCCAGCATCCGCAGCGGCATGACCATTGCCAGCAGCGGTGCCGTGGCGTTCCGGGGGTATCTGACCATTGGCGGCACCGTGGATGCCAACAACTACATGGGCATGTGGAAGAGCCCTGATGGCAGCTCCGCATCCGTTTCCCTGGTGGTGCGCAGCGGCAGCGTCGCGCCCGACACCGGCAGCGGACTGTTTGACATCCTGCCGGTGAACCCCGTGATCAACAACGCGGCGCAGACCTCCTTCCTGGCCTTCGCCCGTGTGAACACAGGTTCGCCAACCACCACTGCCAGCACCGACAGCGGCGTATGGTCGGAACTCAGCGGCAGCGGCGTGCATCTCCTCCTTCGTGAAGGCACCGCCATCACCGGCGGCACTGTCACCGTCGCGGCCCCCTCCACCTGGGTGGCCACAGGTGCAACCAAAGCGGCCTTCACTGTGCAGTTCGCCAGCGGCAGCGCTCTCGTGCGCGGCGGATTTACGGGCGCCACCCCAAGCATCACCACCCTGGCCACCGAAGGCGGCCCGGCCCCTGCCATTGGCGGCGGCACCTCCGGCACCTTTGACAGCTTTGTGGGCAACAGCGCTGATCCGCGCATGGATGCCACCGATGACGTGGCTTTCCTCGGCTATCTCCAGACCAGCGGCACACCGGGCATCTGGTACCAAGCCGCCGCAGGTTCGCTGGTGGCGGTGGCCAAAGGTGGCCAGACCAGCTTCGGCATTGCCGATACCTTCACGGCCTTCGAGCGTCCCTCGCTGGGCAGCAGCACCAGCGTCGCTTTCCGCGCCTTCCTGGCCACCAACGGCCAGTCCGTGTTCCGGGGCAACCCTGCCACGCCTTCGACGATCCTGCCGGTGGCAGTGCAGGGCTACACCAGCGCGCAGATCCCGACGATCCCTGCTGGTCGCAAGCTGTGGAGCATCTGGAGCCCGTTCAGCGCCAGCAGTGGCCGCATCGCCTTCCGCGCCAGCATGGTGGATACCGCCGGCAACACGAATGAGAATCGCGCCATCCTTGCGGATACCAGCGGTACGATGACCGTAGTAGCCAAGGTGGGCGACGCCGCCACTGGCATCGCCGGGGAAACCTTCGCCAACTTCGACCACCCGGTCATCGGCGATGGCAACCAAGCTGCCTTTGTGGCTTCCACCAACGCGGGCAGCGTGGGCCTGTGGCGTGAGGCGGCCGGCGGCGGTGCCTTGGTGCTGGTAATGAAGGTAGGCGATGTCATCACTATTAGTGGCAGTCCTGAGACGGTGGCCTCAATCACCGTCCCCGGCAGCAGCAGCGATGACCGCAAGTACGAGACGGAGACCATGGACAGCGCCGGCCACGTCCTCATCCACGTGACCTACGCCAGCGGCAAGACGGGTGTCATCCTTTCTGCCCCATAAGCAATAGCACAGTTTCCTCTAAAAGGGCAGGCCTGTTCGGCCTGCCCTTTTTTGTATCCATAGGGGTCTTTCGGGAAGGCGCGGGAAATGTTGGTTTGCTTGGCATTTGCCCAGGCGACGAGAAAGGCGTTTATTACCGTGCGCCCATGTTCATCAACTGCACACGCCTTCAAGGTAACCCAGCCCTCGTGATCCGACTGAATCCGACTGGATCAAACCAAAAAGGTGGATCATGGATGGGCGCTTTCCCACCGCATCCTCGTTCCTGGGCCGCCGAGCGGCAAGATAGACCGCTTCCAATCCGCCGTAGAGGATTGCCGCTTGAGGGCTTGGCAAGAATGCGGCAATAGGCCCGTTCTTCGTATCTCTTCATCATGAAACGCTTCCCTCTTGTTCCTCTACTCGCTTTCGCAAGCCTCGCTGTTGTCTCCGCAGCACCTGTGCCCTCGAAACAGGCGGACAAAGCCAAAGAGGCGAACGAGGGCAAACCGGCCTTCGCACCGGATCTGACGCAGAAGCCGTTCGATCCCGCAGCGGTGACAGAAGACCATCTGGTGCCCGCCTCCTTCAAAGTGCCGCAGGGTCTTGAAGTGACGCTATGGGCCACCTCGCCGATGCTGTACAATCCGGCTAACATGGACGTGGATGCAAAAGGCCGCGTCTGGATCTCCGAAGGAGTGAACTACCGTAGCAAGTCGGGCCGCCGTCCGGCAGGCGACCGGATCATGGTGCTGGAAGACACCGATGGCGATGGCAAGGCGGACAAGTCGCATGTGTTTGTGCAGGACCCGGAGCTGACCTGCCCGCTGGGCGTGGCGGTGTTCGACAACGTGGTGGTGGTCTCTAACACGCCGGACCTGATTGTGTACACCGATGTGGATCGTGATGGCGTCTTCAATCCCAAGGTGGACAAGCGGGAGGTGCTGCTCACCGGCTTTATGCAGAAGCAGCATGACCACAGCCTGCACGCTGTGTTCGGGGGGCCGGATGGCCGCTGGTATTTCAGCAACGGCAACTGCGGCGCGCAGTTCACCGACAAGACCGGCCATCAGTTCAACATCGGCGGTGCTTACCTGCACAATCCCTGGGCAGGGCAGCCGAGCTATGATGGGCATGTGTATGTGGGTGGTTTCGCCGCAAGTGTGGACCCAGATGGCGGCAATGTGAAGATCCTGGCCTACGGCTTCCGCAACAGCTACGAGCAGATGAAGACCTCGCTCGGTGATCTGTTCCAAAGTGACAACGATGATCCTCCGGCCTGCCGTGTTACACCACTGATCGAAGGCGGCAACATGGGCTTCTTCAGTCCCGATGGCCAGCGCACATGGCAGGCGGACAAGCGCCCCGGCCAGAGCGTGCCAACAGCGGAATGGCGGCAGGAAGATCCCGACACCATCCCCGCCGGT
>JAQGPI010000468.1 GCA_028293175.1 Verrucomicrobiaceae bacterium
CCGCAAATCCCCGTATGTGCAGACTGGCTCAGCTTTTAGCAGGGCTTTCGATGTCCCCGCGTTCGCGAGTTTGTTTTTCTGCCGGCACTTCCTCATAAAATTTGGCATTGATGCTGGCCTGGGCGGATTCGGACAGTATCCGGCGCGAGGCCACCAGCGCCTTGTTCATGGCCCCTGGCACGACGAAGAGCTTTCGTTCCATCAGGCCTTCGTAGCCCGCCTTGGCCACCTCCTGCGGGGCCATCAGGCTGGCTTCCTGGAAGGCACGCGCGCCCTCCATATCCGCCTTCGGGAAGAAGTCCGTATCCGTGGGGCCGGGGCACAGGGCGGTCACCGTCACCGGCGTGTCTGAGAGCTCATGGGCCAGGGCTTCGCTCCACGATAGCAGGAAGGCCTTGGTGGAATGATAAACATTGAGCATGGGGCCCGGCTCGAATCCGGCGATGGAGGCCGTGTTGAGAATGCTGCCGCTTTGGCGCTGGACCATGAGCGGCAGGAAAAGCTTCGTCAGCCGCAGGGGCGCTTCGATATTGAGGCGGATCATGGACAGATCCTTTTCAATGGGCAGCTCCCAAGTCTTGCCGCGATAGCCGTGACCGGCGTTGTTGACCAGGATCTGCACCTCCAAGCCCTGGGCCTGCACTTCTTCAAAAATCTCCTGCGCGCTTTCAGGCTTTTCCAGGTCCTTGGCAATGACATGGACGTTAACGCCGTGCGCCTGCCGCATGTGGGCGGCGACAGTTTCAAGCTCCGACTCCACGGGAGCAACGAGGATAAGCGGGTGCCCGTGACGGGCGAACTCGTGAGCTAGGTGCATGCCGATGCCGCTGGAGGCACCTGTAACGAGGGTGGTTTGGGTATTCATGTGATGGTTGATCTTGAGATTAGAAATTCGCAGTCGTGCCCCGGCTTCGCGAGGCGAGAAGTGCCTGCGCCTATCGGCAGGCACTTTGATGCTTGAAAATCGCAAGCAGAGTAGCCGAGTTGGGCTGCGACTGAGCTCGAGACAGTGCAGCGAGCCCGCTCAAGCTATGCACCCTTCCAGTCCCAGTCCCGGTCCCAGTCCCGGAAAACCCCGTACTTTGCGGGACGGGACTGAAAGACCAACCTCTTCCTTTCCTCACCCCACCGCCGTACGCACGATTTCCTCCACTCGGGAGATGGCCATGGAGTAGTGGCCGTCGGTCTCCGTCCAGTGCGTGATGGAGCCAGGGATCTGCGCCGCGATCTTTTGCGCGTACGTCCAGGGGATGTTGTGGTCCGCCTTGCCATGCCAGAAGTGCACCGGCACGCGGATGTCCTTCAAAGGAAGGCCCCAGTCGCTGGTGTAGATATCGCCATCGGCCTGTAAGGAAGGCACGCCGTTGCGCACGCTCTCGCGGTAGCCTTCGCCCACGATGCGGCCGGTGACCGGGTGCATCAGCACCGCACGGTCTTCGGCACTCAGCACCTTCAAAGCCAGGCTCATCGGCAAGCGATCAGGCGGCAAAGTGGACATGAAGGCCCCGAGCTTGAACAAGGGGCTGAGCAGCCACGGGGCCTTCCGGCGCAGCGCCAGAATGAGGCGGTACATGATAAACAAATCCTGCGTGCCCAGCTCCCGCAGCGGCGGCGCACCACAGACTACACTCGTGCTCAGCACCCGCTCCGGCAGACTGTGGGCGATGACGAGCGCATACGGCCCGCCGCCCGACACCCCAAAGACATGGAAACGCGGCCAGCCCAGGTGATCCGCCAGCTCGGCGATCAGCACCGGCCAGTCCAGCAGGCGTCGCCCGGGCTGGAAATCCGAATTCCCAATCCCCGGCCGGTCCATCGCCACAAAGTGCAGCCCCAGGCGCTGCCCCACCTCGTGCATCAGCTCCCCCTGGAGACGGGAACTGGGCCAGCCGTGAAAGTAAAAAGCAGGCGTGCCGTTCAGGTCGCCATAGTGTTCAAAACCAAGACGCAGGCCAGAGGAAAGAGTAAGGAGGGGCATGGCGAGAGCAACGCTGGGAGCAGATAAATCGCCAATGGATACGCTCAATGGAAGCGGTGCGATGATTGGTAATATCAATGGAGCAGCCCCACGCCCGAGTAGCCTATTTGCGCCGCAACTAGGTAGGGCAGATCAATCACATCCGCTGCGGCCACACCAAACGCCACCAGTTGCGGCGCAACTGGGCTACTTGCCTGACGGCCAAACAAGTCCCGCACCCCAGCGCCCGAGTAGCCTAGTTGCGCCGCAACTAGGTAGCGCAGATCAATCACACCTGTTGCGGCCACACAAAGCGCCACCAGTTGCGGCGCAACTGGGCTACTTGCTCGCCACACCAACGCCAGTCCCAAATCCCAGTCCCAGAAAAGCCAGGGAGCAGCCCCACGCCCGAGTAGCCTAGTTGCGCCGCAACTAGGTAGGGCAAGATTAATCACATCCGCTGCGGCCACACCAAACGCCACCAGTTGCGGCGCAACTGGGCTACTTGCCTGACGGCCAAATCCCAGTCCCAGAAAAGCCGGGGAGCAGCCCAGCGCCCGAGTCGCCTAGTTGCGC
>JAQGPI010000475.1 GCA_028293175.1 Verrucomicrobiaceae bacterium
GCGGAATAGTGGGAGTAAGATTGCCGCGCCGCCAGGAAGGCGTAGGGGACGGAGTGCCGTCGGGAGACGTGCTGGCGCTGCCCCGATAGCTAGACAAATTCAACGGCTTGCCCTGCTCGTCGAAAAGACCCAGATCGGGAAGGGTGTCTGCGGTCAATAAGGGGGAGGCGGGGCAGCGGGGGCGCTCTTTAGCTTGTCGAACCGTTCAATCCAGCCATCGTCCTTTGTTACCTTCAGTAGGAATTTGACGCCGTCGACCACCCGCAAATCTTTCATGATGGAGGTGTCACGCACGGCGAAGGGCATGGTCATGGCGTCCATATAACCGCAGATGTCATCGTGCTTGATGACGACCTCCTTGCTTTCAGGGCGCAGTTCTTTGATCACTCCCCGCACCGTCCATTCGCGCTCGGGAAGCGTTTGTCCGCCGCTTCGGCACCCCAGAGAACCAGGGCGGCGAGGACGGCGAAAAGCCGGATCATCTGGCAGTGGCGGACAGGGCCATGTCAACGGTGGCGTAATTGACCTTTGGCATCAAAGTTGAACCTCGTTACCCGGGGGCCGGACTCAAGCAGTCCGACGGAAAACCGTTTACTAAAGAGGGCGAAGGGAGCGGACTGCCAAACGATCGAGAGAACTGAACGTCGCCATCTTCCCTTGCCCGCGCAGGCGGCCGCCACCACGGCTGCAATTGGGAACGGAAGGACGTGGTCGACGCCAAACCCAGGGCCAGAGCTTCGTATAGCTGCTAAGTGTACTTTTAGTGCGCAAAGTTCCGGGAGGGTCGGCGGTGACCGCTGAGACCCCCGGAACAAGAGTGCAATTGAGCCACACCTTCCTAGCCAATCAGGAAGGTATGACTCAGGCGACCGTGGCAAAGAATATCAGTATCGACATCCTTTGCCTCGGCCTTCCTTAAGGTGCCTTTACGGCGTTCTTCTCCAATGTGACTGCCGTCTGAGCGAACGCCCGGCCATCCAGCTTGGCACCGGTGTTCATCGCGACCAGGGTTTTGCTCAGGATGATGCCCTTGAACTGGGCGGTGGTGTGAAGGGTCGCCTGACCACCCACCTGCCAGAAGATGTTCTTCGGCTGGGCACCGCCGCTCAAGGTCACAATGGCACCTGTCTCGGCGGAAAGATCGCCAGCGACCTGGAAAATCCAGACATCGTCAGCGCCGCCCGATAGCGTGACACCACCGGTGATGCCCAGCGAGCTGCCCCATTTATAGAGGCCTGGCACGAGAGTCATCCCGCTGATGTCTCCGGCACCTAACTCGGTGAAGTCGGGCAGGGTACGTCCAGCAGCATCGGTGTAAGCGGTCTGCATGTCGCCGACGGCCACTGTCAGTTTGTTCTCGTCCTCTATCCTGCAGGCCGGGCCGGTTGCATCGACGGTGTAGATGTTCCCGGTCACTTCCGCACATGTCACTCCAATCGCGGCCCCCGTGATGGGACTTGTACCAATATCTCCGGTGATGGCGGATGACGCGACGTCGGTAATGCCTGATTTCGACAGAATTACGAAATCACCCGCCAAGCCAAGAGCTACAGGAAGCGGACCCTTGGAAGCTTTGAGGCTCACATGACCGGACTGACCTCCGCCGATGATCTTGAGCGTGGGGGCTAGGAAGTAGCCATACCCACCGCCCTGGGGACCCTTCTGGCAGATGACGCCAGAGAATGCGGGCCGTGTGCCGTCCGTGTGGGCGAAGGTGCCGCCGAACTTACCCGTCGCAGCGATCAGGGCCAGCGAATAGCTGGGATCAGCTGGAATGCCGAAGCGGGTCACCACGTTAAGCGGCGAGAGGTGGAGGACCTTCGTCACATCATGGGTGAGGCCGCCCTGGTGGAAAGCTAGCAAAGCGTTGTGTACCTGAATGCCGACAGCTGAGACGCCGGGGAGCACGCTGGTGCCTGCGATCGAGGCATACTTCGCACCAAAGGGTATGGTGCTCACGCCTTCCGGCCAGCCATAGGGATAGGTCTGGCCACCCAGGTAAGGTTTGAACCAAAGGAAGCCGGTGCCAAGCAAATCATGGTCAGCCAGGCCGTCATTCAGTGTGATCAAGCCGCCGAAGGAGCCGGACTTGCTCAGGTAAATCTGGGCGAACAGGGGGCAGGTCCGTGTGGCGCTGAGGGGCGCACTCGCCGTGACTGCGGTACCATCGGCCAGCGTCGCGCTCAGCGTTACCAGCCCGGCAGCGGTCACGGTGAGGGAGCCAATGCCATCACCCTGCGGGAAGTCCGGCGAAGTGAGGCCATTGGTCTGGGCCTGGGCAGGGATGACGACGGTATAGTAGCCCTTGTATTGGGGGGGCACCGGGCTACCAAGGCTGAAGGCGGCGCGATCGGCCACCAGCGTGGACATGGGTATCACGGTATCGCGGTTTTGTTGGCCTAGGGTACCAGTGATCTGATGGGTGCCGGAGGGCGTGAAATCAAGGGTGACCGCGCCGAGCACCAGGCTGGCCTCGCCGGTGCGGACAACAGTAACAGTGCTGGTGCGGCCTGGGCCGAACACAGCGTGGCCGGTATTATCGAACTGTCCGGCGAGCACGAGGCTGCGGGCATCAATTTTCAGCGTGCCGGTGAAGCTGCCCGCCGTGGTGACATTCAGGTTGATGAAGCCGCTGTTTTCATTGGTTGCAGGCGGCGTGGTGGCGCTCACCAAGCCGTTGAAATTGCCAGTCGCCGCCACGGTGAAGGGATTGACGATGAAGGCGGCGGTGACCACCGGGTTCAAGGCCAGAGCATCGCTGAACACAAAGCTCAGCCTTGGCAGCACCTTCGCAGCGGGGGTAAGACCGTCACCGGTCCAGCCATCAAAGATGTTCGTGCTACCTGGACCGTTGCGCACGGCGGTGAGTACATAGGCTTTGCCCACCTGATAGACCGCACCCGCCATCTTGCCTGTGACGGTGCCCGGGCCGCTGGTGTTCACCGTCAGCGCCACCTTCACTACATAGGTGAAGCTGCGAGTGACTATGACCGAGGGATTCCCCGTGGTGTCAAAGGACTGAACACGCAGGGTATTGGCCCCTCCCACTGGATGCAGGGTGAAGGCGTAAGGCGATGAGAGCGCGCCAGCACTGTTCAGCGTGGCGAGAGCGGGCACACCGCCGTTGAGCGTGACGGACACATGATCCACACCGATATTGTCAGTGGCCGTGCCCGTGACGTTAAGGGTGCCGCCCGGCGTCCCGGTGATCGACAAAGCTGCGGCACTGGGAGAGGAAACCGTCACCCCTGGCTTGACTGTATCGAGTGCAGCCCGGCCCACGGTGGGCACCAGGGTTGCTGTGGTGACAAGCGCCAGCAGCGATACGGAGGCTAGGGTTGCAAAGCTCCTGCGCAGGAGCTTTTTCAAAGGATAATGGAGCGGTGCCTCAACAGAGGTCCGCAAAGGGGGGAGTGACAGGGGCGTTTTCATAAAAAGGGGCGATGTTGCGTTAAAAAGGCGATGGGTGAACTGCGGTCGAGAAGCAGCGTGTGGACGCTCTTCCCGCTGATCGAGCTCTCTCGATGCACCGCCTCTGGTCGGCTGGCGGTGTGGCTGTGGAAGGTCTTGGCGACCTGTCGGTTTTCCACGTGAACCGTTTCTTCCTGGCCTTCGGGTTATTCCCGTTAATGGCCGCTTTGCAGTTAAGAGGTTGGTTCTAGCTAGCAGGTGGCGCACTTGGCGTTCTCTGCGGTTTCTGTTCTTCGTTACTCACTGCAAAAGCTTGTGTCTCCGGGGATGGGGCAGATAACAGGCTCTTTTTCTTCCTAATATGGTAATAACTCACATTTACCAAAATGATGCTATGGGGTGTTCAGCCCATAGGGCTCGCGCAACTGCAGGAAGAAGTGCAAGCTCATTTCACCGGGCGTCTGTTGCGAAACGACCTTTCCAAGCGAGGGATATCTAGAGGACTGGCCCGCCGGTACCCAAGCATCAATGACGAGGCGATTAGGAAAGTGAGCAAAACATTTGGTGGGATATAGTGTAGTACGCACTCCTTCTGATTTTGCCTTCCGCCCATGCATGGCACGGATGTTGCATGAGAGTTCGGCGACTGCACCTGATGACGGTGCCTCCAAACCTCCAATGTCACCGTAGCAGACAGTAGAGGAATCTTCCTTTTAATGCTGATCCAGCAAGCAACTGCCGACCAAATCATTGAACCGCGGGAGCGGTCCAGTGTTCCTCCAGGACCATCTCAATACCGAACAGGGGATGAAGCCAATCGTTGAGAAACCTTCGCCAATCGCAGCCACAGAGCCTGTGGTTTGTGAGGTGGTGCGTGGGACGGACTTTGGCTGCGTATGGCACTATCATCCAGAGTTTGAGATCACGCTCATCGTGCGGGGCGGCACGCAGCGGCTTGTGGGGAATAAGCTCTCGGCGCTTGCGCCGGGAGACCTTGTGTTTTTAGGGCCCAGTTTGCCGCACGATTTTCACAATCAGCCAGCCCCAGGAAGGCAGCCCTCGCCGGTGGAGGCGATTGTTGTTCAGTTTCAGCCTCAATTCCCCGGCGTGGACTGGCGGCACCTTACGTCTATGCTGGCCATACAGCGGCTGTTTCAGCGGGCCGATCATGGCCTAAAAGTCACTGGAGACACTCGCGAGGCGGCTGCCAAAATGATGGAGCAGATGCTGCTTGTGCACGGGATCAAGCGTCTGATCCTGCTTCTGCAACTGCTGGATCTTCTTGCGAGTTCCGAAGAGCTGCAAGAGATCTGCCCGTCATTTCCTCTGCGGATCAAGCCGGGTTCTCCAGATCGTATTGGCAAGGCCTGCGAATACATTGTGGCTCATTTTGCCGAGGCCCTTTATGTTCCCGATCTCGCCATGATGGTAGGTATGAGCAAGAGCGCCTTCAGCCGCTTGTTCAAAAAAAGCACTGGGCGCACCGTCCCGCAGTACGTGAACGAACTTCGGGTCGCTCACGCCTGCTGCCTGCTGACGGAGACGGACATGACGGTCAATCAGATCGCTGCAGACTGCGGCTTCGTATCACTGGCACATTTCCAACGCCAGTTCAGGGAGCATAAGCAATGCGCGCCGCTCGCGTACCGGGGACAGCTAAGTCAATCGCCCTGAAGTTAGAAGAAGTTATTTCACATGATAGGTAACTCTGTCAGGTAGGTTGATGGGCGCATGTAAAACGGAAGTAAGTTAGTTCAGGAAGTAGGCGAAACGGGCTGCATAAATAGGGTCATATTTGAGCGATTTAGGGTCAACTTGAGCAGCGGCGATGGTCCCGCACCTGCTTAGACAAAGGTTGCTGCAACCAGCAACCCCTTATGATGATTACCCGCGATCCCTGCCCTTGGAATCCTCGCGTCTTGCACTTCAAAGCGAATCGCGCCCGCACATGCTGGCTGATTGTCGCGCTGTTGATGTTCACCGTGTCCGGCTACGCTCAAATACTCACTTGGGACAAAGACTCCACTGCTACCGGTATCCAAAATGGGGATGGCGTGTGGAACAGTACTCTCAATACGAACTGGTGGGATGGGACGA
Organism: Verrucomicrobiaceae bacterium; assembly: GCA_028293175.1. Taxonomy (GTDB): domain Bacteria; phylum Verrucomicrobiota; class Verrucomicrobiia; order Verrucomicrobiales; family Verrucomicrobiaceae; genus CAINXC01. The sequence goes on from JAQGPI010000475.1 coordinate 5,509, forward strand.
GCAATACCGCATGGGTCAATTCGGCCACGTCCATTGCCCAGTTTGGCACCACCACCACGGCCCCTGCGGCAAGCAACCTCATTACTGTCTCCGAAAACATCACCCTCAAGGAACTGCGGTTCCTTGCGGTGACGGCCGGTGCCATCGCTACGGGGCAGCAGTACATCATCAATGGCGATGTGGTAGGCGGCCGCACGCTGGACTTTGGTTCCAATGGACTGATTCAGATGGAGGACCGCTCTTCAGGCGGTTCCCAGTTTGCGGCCCTAGGCGGAAATCTGCGCCTGAAGGGTGACAACCTGCGCCTCCAAAAATATGGTGCCGGCACCGCATTTCAATATATCTCGCTAAATATGGCTCAAAATTTGGAGCTTACTGGCCCATTTACGGTTGGTGGCAGCATTTATGCCTCCCTGGCTGCTCCGAATACTTTGCAAAATGTGAGCAAGATAGTGGTAGAGGCAGGCGGCTCCGTGGTATTAGGAGGAGTCACTCCCAATTACGGTGAGGCTTTCGTTTTGGCGGGCTATGGAAATAGCCTCGCCTTTACCGGCACTTCTTATGGTGCCATACGTTTCACTTCTTCAAATACTACCGTTTCAGGTGGCATTAACCTTAATTCTGATGCGGGCGTTCATAGTAACTTCAGTGGAGCTTTTGGAACGACGGGCATCCTTATCAATTCGGCTATATCAGATGGCGGCAATAACTATGGCTTCACCCGTTTTGCGTTTACCCGCGGCGATGGTACTTTGACACTTGCTGCCGCGAATACCTATGGTGGCGCGACTACTCTCGGTCGTGCCCTCGCCACTTATTCCGGTGGTGTCACTATCCTCGACTTCGCAGCCTCCACTTCACCCCAGAACGACATTCTTTACAATGGCTTGGCCGCGCCTGGAAACTTGAACTTTATTGGCGGAAATTCCGCCAGCATCCTGCGTCTGGCAGGCAAGGATGGGTCGATCAATAGCCAGCGCTTGGGGAACGTCACGGTTAATGGCACACATAGCGGCCTGGAGCTTTATTCCGGTGTCGGCGGCACAGTCAATGTGAGCCTGGGGACTTTCACACGTACAGATCCTAGCGCCACGCTTTCGATTGTGGCACCGGCATCGGGTTCAGTTACGACCACCCAGGCGGCTGGCTTTGTTGGGCCTTGGCTGAGTTACACCGCCGGCAATGGCAGTCGAAGCTGGGGGCAGGCCGCGGGCGGTGCTTTAGGCAGCGGATTCAGGGGAAATGTGAGTTATGGGACGGGCACGCTTGTTTCGACTTATGGAGCCGCTGCCCACCTGGGCATCAGCAATGTCTCGACCGGTGGCTTGATAGTCGGTGCGGGCACCACCGATTTGAACACCCTATCCATGGCGGATATAGCCACGGACCGGCAGGTGCCGCTAGCGACTGGCCAGACCCTGCGGCTTGGTACTCAGGGGGGCATTCAAGTGGTAAATGGAGCGCGCGGTCTCACGATAGGAAACACGGGTGTGACGAGCACGCTCACCGCGGGTGGTGCGGTGACTAATACGGCGGGACAACTGTTTCTCAGCAATCAATCGGCGACCGATCTGCTCACGGTGAATTCCAATATCACCAACAACACCAGTGGCATTGTAACGCTGGTGGTTAACGGGGCTCCCGCCTCGCGCACGATCCTCAATGGCACAGGCACCTACACAGGCGGCACCCAGGTTTCCAGCGGCATCCTGGAGATCCGTAATGCTGCGGCCCTCAATACCGGGACATCCGGGGTAGTGACAGTGGTGGACGGAGCCACCCTGGCGCTTTCCGGCGGCA
>JAQGPI010000484.1 GCA_028293175.1 Verrucomicrobiaceae bacterium
CTTCGATGCAAGGCTCCCGCCGTTTGAGCAGCATGGAGTAAAGGAAGCCGCCCAGACCCATGCCTGCGAGAGCTACGCAGAGCACTAGCCCGAAGCTATAGACTGAGCCCCCTAGCAGGGGTGCCGAAACCCGGTACCACAGCAGTTCGATGATGAAAAAGGTAAACCCACTCACGAAAGCCGCTGCCAAAACGAAATTCGGCGGAGCCTTGCGCATGACCGTTAGCTCGCTGGGGATTTCCGGGAGCTCGGGCAGAGAAACAACTTCCGACTGTTTTTTGCTTTCGGCCATCTGGGCGATAATCCATGCCGCTGCGGCGAGTACCGCATTCAGAAGCGCGGCCATTGAAAGAGTGCCTTTGTTGCCTGCAGCACCAAGGAGCCAGAAAGTGCTCAACGCCGCACCGGTGACGGCACCGGCCACATTTACAGCATAGAAAAACGCCGTGGTGGAGCGTCGTGGATCGTCTTCGCGCTGAGCAAACTTCATTGCGGCGGGCAGGGTGCCGCCCATCAGGAAACAGGGAGGCCCGATCACCAACAGAGTCATCAGGATCTGCATCAGCGTAGCTCCCGTGCTGCCGAGCGTCTGCATTCCGCCAGACATGATATAAAGGGAACGAACCAAGCTTAGAAGGCCTGGCGAAGCCATCGCGGTGATCGCGATGCCGATCTCGAGCTTCACATAAAAGCGGAACGGAAATTTCACGTTTTCGACTAACCGTCCAAACCACCATCCTCCCACTCCCAGACCGGCCATGAAAACCGCAAGAACTGCTGCGGCCGCCGGGGCTGCACCCCCGAAGATGAGCCGAAATTCGCGAAGCCATACAGTTTGATAAATGAGCGAGCACAACCCCGAGCCGAACAAGATGCAGGCCAGCGCGGGCGTAAGCCAGGGAGAATTGCCAGGGAGCCGGGCAGAGGATGCGCGCAGGGTGGATGTCATTGAAAATATATATCTAAATAATCATAATTATAATAATAATCAAGTTTTAAACTAAAGGAAATCGCCTCCTCCATTGATGCATCAATGCTTGAGTAGGGAATGAAGCTGGAGATCGGGGCTTTGGTCTCCCATTTTCGATGCGCAATATGGCAGGTCTCGGCACTGAACCCCGAGGCGGCCGTTTCATCGGTCAGTGGCAAGGCAATGGAGAAAATCATCCTGGCAAACTCTTCGTTACATGAGCCTGCGACGATTACTCGGTTTGCCGCGACAGAGAGGTCGGTGGTATTCGTCACCTTGGCATGGGTGCCGCCCGGAAGGGTAACTCGCTGCCAGGGTGTTGAATTGAGATTGAGGGCGGCGATCTTGCCTTCGGCATCGACCGTGACAATGGCTGCCGCGCCCTCGGGCTTGCGGCTCACGCTCAGGTAAATGCGGCCGGTGGCAGGGTTCACCGCCAGATCGGCGATCACCACGTTTTCAGCGGCGGTACCTAGCCCGGCGGCAATCACTGATGGCAGATTGTCCACCTTGTGCTTTAGCTTTTGCACGGCGCCTTTGTCGCCAGTCTGAATGGCGACCATGGCTCCCCGCCGAGGCTTGGCGATGAGAAGCAGGCCCCCAGAACCAAAGACCATCGCACCTGCTGAATTCAGCTTCAACGCTCTAGTTTTAGGATTGGCGAGCGCCGAAGTTACCGGCGGGAATTGCCATGACAGCTGGCGAAGTGGTACCGGTAAACAGGGCAGCGAAACCTGTGAGAATCACTGCGGACGTGCCAACGAGAAGCGGTCGGTTCCGGCTCATGCGGGGAAGCGTATCCAATCCCTACCGCACAGAAATCAAAAACGAAGGTGCGGAGAGGTGCGCTCCGTGGTTGAGTCAACGTCCCATCGCGACTATGGGTGGATGTCCATGACCCTCGATACGCCATCCAAAGCCAAGCCGCCCATTCTCGGGCTCACCCAGACCCGTCTGGTGGAGCTGCTGAAAGAATGGCTGGAGCCCTCTTACCGGGCGGCGCAGATTTTGGACTGGGTGTTTAAGCGCCGCGTGCTGTCCTTCGATAAGATGTCCAATCTCAGCCGTGGGTTGCGGGCGAAGCTGGAGGAGCACTTTACGCTCCGTTCGATGACCTATTCCAGCGTCACCGGATCGCATGACACCACACGGAAGTTTCTCTTTAAGCTGCACGATGGCCGCTATGTGGAGACCGTACTGATCCCTGCCAATCCCTCGTTGTATGGCGAGGCCTCCGATCGACTTACGCTGTGCGTTTCTAGCCAGGTGGGCTGCGCCTATGACTGCAAGTTCTGTGCCAGCGGGCTGGCAGGCTTCACCCGCAATCTCACCGCCGGCGAAATCGTGGAGCAGATCGTGCAGGTCGAGGACCTTGTGAAGGACCGCATCGACAACCTCGTGTTCATGGGGATGGGCGAGCCGCTGGCGAATTTCACAAATCTCCTTCATGCCATCGAATGCCTCAATGCGTCGTGGGGCGTGGGCATCGGTGCCCGTCACATGACGGTGAGCACCAGCGGCCTGGCTCCGAACATCAAAAAACTCGCGGATTTCCCGCTTCAGGTGCGGCTGGCGATCTCCCTGCACGGGGCCAGCAATGAAGTGCGTGAGAAGATCATGCCGGTGAACCGCAAACATCAGTTGGAGGAACTGTTCGCAGCGCTCGCCTACTGGAACAGTAAGCGCAACCAGCGACTCACCTTTGAATTTATCCTGATTGCCGGCGTCAACGACTCACTCGATCAGGCCCGGTTGCTGGCGAAAGCCGCAAAGCCCTTGCTTGCCAAGGTAAACCTGATTCCTTACAACACGGTGGAAGGTCTTGCATGGGAACGCCCAAGCGAGGAGCAGCAAGACGCCTTTCAGGCCGTCCTGCTCAATGCTGGTGTGACAGCCACGCTGCGGCGTGAGAAGGGCCACGACATTGCCGCCGCCTGCGGCCAGTTGAGGCTCAAGCAGGAGACGGAGGAGGGGATCATTGATTCACTGATCCCGGCGAAGCGCATCACGATTGGCGCGGGCTTAGCATGATCATTTCGCCACCGCCGGCAATTCCTTCAACCACGCCAGATTGAATACGTAATGGTTCTTGCTGGAGATGAGTTGCACGTTGCCATCGCGCGTTTGGGTGGCGGCCATGTAGCCGCAAGATTCCGCCTCGGTGTCGCTGATTGGGAAGTGATTGCGATCAATGGATGGCACGTCGCGGCCTGGGCCTCCAGGTGTAACGAGCTTCTTAAAGGGCCACGTCTTGCCATCATCGAAAGACAAAGCGGCAAATAGCCCGAAGCCCTTGAACTCATGGCCATCGGCAGCTTTGAAATCCATTCCCACGCGCTTGTCCCAATCCCGACGCTGATCGGTGAAAGAGCATAGCAGCAAGGGACCTTCATGCAGCCGCATTAGCACGTGTCGCTGCACGCTGCTGATAGCGGGGAACTCACTCTCTTCATAGCTCCAGGTCTTGCCCAGGTCGGCGCTGGACTGACGGGCGTCTTGTTGTGAAAACTTGGCTTGATCCTCCGGCTTGTCGAGACGGCTGATAGCCATGATGCGGCCATCTTTCAACTGCACCATCAGTGCGTGGATGCCGGGATAACGATTGCCTTTGCCGCCGGGGCGGTAGTCATTTCCAAGGGGATTTCGAGATGAACATCAGCCGCATGAAGCAGGGGCTGATGGACGCGATGAGGAGAAAATGGAAAAACTTCATGGGAGGTGCAAACGGTCTTCGCGGTCAGTAATCGGGGCTGGGACAATAAACGAAGGCTGCTGGGAATTGATGCAAGCAGTTGATCCGCAGGGGCTCGGGCCACTTCGCAAGGCTGCAAAATTCTTCATACTCCGACTCCCCAAAGCATTTTGCCTCGTTATGGTGGCGCGTCGCATGACCTATCCCCAAGTCAAAGAATCCCTCCGTTCATTGCCTCGCCGCTGGTTGGTTACCGGCGCTGCCGGGTTCATCGGCTCTCATGTCGTCGAGCAACTGCTTAGCCTGGGGCAGACGGTGCGGGTCGTGGACAACTATTTTTCCAGCCAACCGGGAAATCTGCAAGCGGTACGAAGCATCGTTGGGGATGTCGCAGACCGCCTGGAATTCATCAACGGCGACATACGTGATGCTGATTGCTGCCGTGCGGTGGTGGCGGGTGTGGACAACGTGATTCATCTGGCAGCGCTAGGCTCGGTCCCCATGTCGATGGACAAGCCGCTGGAGTGCAATGAGATCAATGTCACGGGTATGTTACAGGTGATGCAGGCGGCGCATTATGCGGGTATTCGCCGTTTTGTTTACGCCTCCAGCAGCGCCGTATATGGAGATGACGAACTACCAACGAAACGCGAGTACAGCCTGGGCCGGCCCCTCTCACCGTATGCGGCGAGCAAGTTCATCAATGAAGTGTATGCCAGCACCTATGCCGCAGCGTTTGGCATGGAGACGGTCGGGCTACGATTTTTCAATGTGTTTGGGCCGCGCCAGGACCCCAAGGGCGCTTATGCGGCGGTAATACCGTGCTGGATCAGCCAGATGGAAAATGGCGAGCCGGTGTACATCAATGGCGATGGCGAGAACACCCGCGACTTCTGCTTTGTGCGCGATGTGGTGCAGGCGCTGATTCTTGCCAGCACCACTGCCAATGAGGCAGCGTTTGGAAAAGCCTTCAACGTAGGCCTGGGCAAGGCGACGAATCTCAATGAGCTGTTTCAAACCATCCGGACTTTGGTTCAGGAGAAGAGCGGCCAGGCCCTGCCGGATGTGATCTACCGTGACTTTCGTGCTGGCGACATCCGCCACTCATGCGCGGATACCACCCAGGTGGAAAAGGTGCTGGAGTTTTCGCCCGAATATTCGGTGATGGAAGGCCTGCGGCTCACCGTGGCAGGTTAATCTGCGAATTGGCCTTTCGCCCGCTCGTTTCTCTGCCATTCCATCCCATGACAAAAATCATCAAAGAGCCCACCGGCTCCTTCAGTCCGTTCTACGGCTGCGCGATCATGGCCATGGCCGCCATGCTCTTCGGCGGCATCATTTCATGGAGCGCGTATTCCTTTCTCAAGCAGGATAGCGAGATTGCCAAATTCACCGTCGATCAACCTGCGCCACTGGCTCGGCAGTCTCTACCAGCGGCAGATCAAGCTGCTTTCAAGGCGAAGCTGAACACCTTTGCTGAAGCCGCCACCGCTGGCAAGCCTGCCACTTTGACGCTGAGCATTGCGGAACTGAATACGCTCATCGAGCTGGCACCCGATACCGGCTACGGCAACTACAAGGACATGATCGCCTTCAAAGCGCTGAAACCCGGCGATACCTTGATGGGCGATGTGTGCCTGCCCTTTAACACTGCGAAGTTTTGGGAGGACAAGAAACGCTATGCCATCGGCGAAGCCGCCTTCGTTCTGGACATAACCAAAGAGGCCGGTCCTGATCTGCATGTGACGGCGCTTTCAGTTCCTGGCAAAACGGTGAACGACGGGTTCATTCAAACGCTCTCCTCTTCCCGTTGGCTGACCCCCTATCAAAAACTTCCAGCGCTTGCGCCAACTTTGAAAGCCATCAAAAAAGCGACGGTGACAGCAGAGGGCGTCGTGCTTTCGACGACTCCGTAGGAAGATCATTCTCAAGCCTTGAATCTTGGGTCTTACCGTCTTGAATCTTGAGCATGTCTCTCCCTCGTCCCTCAGACAACCCCTGGACCACTACGTCCACCAAGCTGATTTACGAAAATCCGTGGATACGGGTTCGCGAAGATCAGGTCATCAACCCAAGTGGCGGCCAGGGTATCTATGGAGTGGTGATGTTTCGAAATCGGGCCGTGGGCGTGGTGCCGGTGGATGATGAAGACCACACTTGGTTGGTGGGCCAGTACCGCTATCCTCATGACACCTATGAATGGGAGATCCCCGAGGGGGGCTGTGCGGAAGGTGAAGAACTGCTCGATTGCGCCAAGCGCGAGCTGCTGGAGGAGACTGGCCTAGTGGCCGAACGCTATGAATTGATCGCCGAACTCCAGGTGTCCAATTCCACCACGGACGAAGTCGCCTACCTCTTCACCGCTCATGGTCTCAGCCAAGCGGAAGCAAACCCCGAGGACACCGAAAAGCTGGAGGTGAGACGTGTGCCGGTCACTGAAGCCATCCGCATGGCAATGGCTGGCGAGATCACGGATGCAATGTCTGTGGTGGCCCTCCTGAAAGTCGCAATGCTACGAAAGTAGGCGACGGCGATCTTCGTTGCTCTCGGCCATTCCCTTTGCGCTTTTTTCTTCGTCTTCTAGAATCCAAGTTCATGTCCAAGCTGTTTCGCATTCTTCTGTGGGTCGCCGTTTCGGCACTCGGTGCCGGTGCTGTCGCTGTCGCCGCTTTTTCACGTGGTGAGCCCGTCAATGCCCTATGGCTGGTAGTAGCTGGAGCGTGTACTTTTGCGGTTAGCTACCGTTTCTACAGTGCCTGGCTTTGCGCCACGGTGCTGAGCATTGATGATCGTCGTGCTCCACCGGCGGTGACGAAGGCGGACGGCAAGGACTTTGTGCCAACCAACAAGTGGGTGGTCTTTGGTCATCACTTTGCCGCCATTGCCGGCCCCGGGCCGCTGGTTGGGCCTGTACTCGCGGCGCAGTTTGGTTACTTGCCGGGCATGCTGTGGATTCTAATTGGTGCCACGTTGGGGGGCGGCGTCCATGATGCGGTGATCTTGTTTGCTTCCATGCGCCGCGATGGCAAAGGCCTTGGTCAGATGCTGAAGGAAGAGGTGAACCCTTTCATCGGGCTGGTGGCGATGATTTCGCTGCTGGCGATCATGACCATCCTGCTGGCGGTGCTGGGTTTGGTAGTGGTGAACGCCCTGGCAGACAGCCCCTGGGGCCTGTTCACCATCGCGGCCACTATTCCCCTGGCCTTATTGATGGGCTCGGCGCTGCGCTTTACTAAGATGAGCGTGATGATGGTGAGCGTACTTGGAGTGATTGGGCTGCTGGCCTCGGTTTACTGCGGCAAGTTCCTTCAAGAATGGGGCTGGGCAGATGCGCTTACCTTGAGCGGCAAGTCGCTCGCCTGGAGCATCATGATCTACGGCTTCGCGGCCTCTGTACTGCCAGTTTGGCTACTATTGGCCCCTCGCGATTACCTGAGCACTTTCATGAAGCTGGGGACGGTCGGTCTGCTCGGTCTTGTAGTGATCTGGGTGGCACCGCATTTGCAGATGCCGGCTATGACGAGCTTCATTCACGGCGGTGGCCTGATCATCCCCGGTCCGGTGTTTCCGTTTGTGTGCATCACCATCGCCTGTGGTGCGGTATCAGGATTTCACTCGCTTATCTCATCCGGTACGACACCCAAGCTCTTGGACAACGAAA
>JAQGPI010000638.1 GCA_028293175.1 Verrucomicrobiaceae bacterium
CCTGCGGATGTGATATTCCAGCCTGGCGCAAGTCAGCCTGCGGCCAATGCCTTCCATCTTGATGCTTCTGGCAATCCGGACGCTTTGCGCTCGGACAGGCTGGAGAAGGTGTATTTGTCACCGGATCTGTTCACTCGCGGCGGCTTTGGCAAGGTCAGTGTGGACAATCCTGATGGCAGGATCACAGTGCCCGCCGGTGTCACTATCCATGCACCTGTTGAAGGCGCGCTTTCTTTAAAAGGCGCAAACATCGATATCCTTGGAAATGTAATTGCGCCGGGAGGCACCTTTGATGCGACGGCATACAATATCTCGCCGTCCGTCGCTGCCGCGAACTTGCGCGATCCATTGGCGGCAACGCCGCAGGCGAATTTAACACGCGGCACGTTTACCTTAGGGAACGGCTCGACCATCAGCACCGCTGGCCTTATTTTGGATGACCGTTTCAGCAATGCCGAGGCCTTCTCTCAACCGGTCGTGACTCAAGGCGGTCAAGTGTCCGTCAACGCTTTCTCCGCCAGCCTCGAAAGCGGCAGCCTGATCGATGTGTCAGGCGGCATGCGCATGGACCCCTGGGGAACCGCCAGCTATGGCAATGGCGGCAGCCTGTCCATTGCTACTGGCCAGGATATTAACTTGAAAAACGTCACAGGTGGCAGCCTTAGCCTGCAAGGCAAGCTGCTCGGTCGTTCTGGAGCGGAAGGCGGATCACTCAGCCTTCAGGCATTGCTCGTTCAGGTGGGCGGCAGCGCCCTGAGCGCCCAGACCTTGCTTTTGGAGCCCGACTTCTTCCAAAAGGGTGGCTTTGCCAACTACACGCTTACGGGCATTGGCCTTGCCAAAGGGGCGGCGGGTGAATTCATGCCGGCGGTGTATATCGCGCCGGGAACGGTCATTGAGCCGAAGTCAGACAGCTATGTCGCTGTGCCCTATACAAACGGCGAACTTCAAACGCGAGTTGTAGAAAAGCCTATCGGGCTGCGCGCTCCCACAAGCCTGTACTTCAAAGCCCCCGGGGCAGAAGGCAAGGAAGGCCTGGATGTTCGGGGCGATATTGTTTTTGGTACTGGCGCTGTGATCCGTACCGATCCCCTCGCGGTCGTGTCATTCGAGGGAAGTACGGTTGCTGTGCTCGGCTCCATCTACGCTCCCGGCGGTACCATTGAGATTGTCGGCGGTAAGAATTCGCTTGGATTGCTCTTCACTGATCTGAGCAAGGCGCTGACAACGGTTTACATCGGCTCCCAGAGCGTGCTATCCGCCAAGGGCACGACAATCTTCTACCCAGATGCTTATGGGCGCCGCATTGGCGAAGTGTTGCCAGGCGGGCACATAAGCGTTTCAGGCAACATTGTCGCTGCTGCGGGCGCGGTCCTTGATGTATCCGGCACCACTGCGGAACTTGGCTTTCACCCTGTGGCGCTTGATCCTTCGCAAGGCTACGTTGTGCCCGCCAGCAGCGGTGTGACCACCCCTCTTTACAGTCTCCTGAGTGCTCGTACAACGGTTGACAGCGACGGCGGTTTCATTGAACTCCATGGCGGACAGATGCTGTTTCTGAATGCCACTTTGCGGGGCTTTGCTGGCGGTCCCTCCGCGCTAGGTGGCGCCCTGTCCGTGGATTCTGGGCGCTTCTACGCTCCTAATACTATTCCGCCTATTACAGACAGCAATCTTGTGGTCACCCAGCGTGGGCACACCATTCCGACTTCCCTTCCAGACAGTGCCGGCACGATCGGTCGTGGTTTTGCAGGTATCATCGGACGCGGTTACTTCGCCGCAGACACCTTCATGCGTGGCGGCTTTGATTCACTGGCGCTCAATGGAGTCGTTGAATTCTCTGGCCCCGTGAACATTCGTGCGATGGGGATGCTGCGCATTGCGGATGGGGGCATCATCATCGCTAACAATGACGTGCACCTGAGCGCACAATACGTGGCCCTGGGCAAGGACTTCGTACCGCCTGTCTTGCCGGAGAACCGTGCCGGACAGATTCCCTTCATCAACATCCCGGCAACTTATGGCACCGGGCGTTTGTATGTCGATGCCACCAATATTGATCTTGGCACGCTTTCGTTCCAGGGCATCGGCTTTGCTCGGCTGAATGCTGACAGCGGTGACATTCGGGGAAATGGCATCGTCGATATAGCTGGCAAGATTGTCCTCCGCGCCGCGCAGGTGTACCCTACGACCCTAAATGAGTTCAGCATCTTTGCGTATGATTACACTTCCGGCGGAATAACCAATCCCGGAACAATCCGCATCGAACAGGCGGGCTCGCGCAATCTGCCGCTTTCAGCGGGGGGCACACTGAGCTTGTATGCATCGAATCTCGAGCAGTTTGGAACTTTGCGTGCTCCGATGGGCATCATCAACCTGGGCTGGGATGGCACGGGCACCACGCCGAAAGACCCGCTCACGGGCAATGCCCTAGCATTTCCGGTGACGAAGACGCTGACGCTGGGCAAGGTCAGCGTGACATCAGTTTCAGGTGTCGATCCGCTTACCGGCCGGGGCATAGTCGTACCTTACG
>JAQGPI010000496.1 GCA_028293175.1 Verrucomicrobiaceae bacterium
ATGCTTCGGCCATTGTCGGGCGAGCCGGGATGGGAAACGTTGGAACGGGCAGGCAATTATGGTGTGCCTCTGGCGCTATTCCTTATAACTAGCGGAATCAGTTGGGAGAAGACATCGAAGGTCCTGCGCCTGAGTGCTGCCCTTTTGCTGTGCGGTCACGCGATGCTAGCCCTGGGTGGCAAGGCGGCATTGATCGGCCATTGGCATGCCATCTTTCCTCAACTGGATGCTCTCATGATGACGCGAGCCGCAGGTGCAGTGGAACTGGCAATGGCCTTCTTCATCCTTATGGAGCCCACCGCCACTCTTTGCCTAACCGCATGCGCTTGGAAACTCGCGACAGAGTCACTGTTCTTCGTTGTGGGTGCACCCGTATGGGAATTCGTGGAGCGTGGCGGCAGCTATGGCGTCCCTCTGGCTCTCGGCCTGTGGCTGTTGCGCAAACACGTCGTTGCCGAGAGCAGGGAGCGAACGCTCCAGCATGCGTAGGTGCTAGGCCTTCGCCTGCTGCTTGGCGAAAGAATCCTTCAATCCCACCGTGCGGTTGAACACGGGTGCGCCGGGCTTTGAATCCTTCGGATCAGCAAAGAAGTAGCCCACGCGCTCGAACTGATAGTGCGAGCCAGGAAGTGCATTGGCCAATGACGGCTCCAACTTTGCAGTGGTCACCGTTAGCGACTCGGGATTCATGCACTCGAGGAAGTCGGCATCGCCGGCGTCGGGCTGCTCTTCAGTGAAAAGCCGTTCGTACAAGCGGACTTCGGCATCAATGGCGTGCCGAGCGCTCACCCAATGGATGATGCCCTTGGGCTTTGTGCGGCCTTCCGGCTTCTTGCCATGGCGGGTGGCATCGTCATAGGTGCAGCGGAGCTCGACGATGCGGCCATCGCTGTCCTTAATCACTTCCTTGCAGATGATGCAGAAGGCGAACTTCAAGCGCACTTCACCACCGGGATAAAGACGGAAGAAGCCGGCCACAGGCGTCTCCATGAAGTCGTCTTCTTCAATGTAAATTTCACGGCTCAGCGGCACCTGCCGCGTGCCTTTGGCGGCATCGGGACTGTTAGGCGCTTCCAAGTGTTCGACCTGGCCTTCGGGGTAGTTTTCAATGACGACCTTGATAGGCTTGAGCACGCCATATGCACGCAGGGCATTGGCATTGAGATCTTCGCGCACGCTGTGCTCCAGCAGAGCAAAGTCATTGAGTGACTGGAACTTGGTAACGCCGATGGTCTTGCAGAAATCGCGGATGGCGGCGGGCGTATAGCCGCGCCTTCTCATGCCGCTGATGGTGGGCATGCGCGGATCATCCCAGCCGTTCACCAGACTTTGCTTCACAAGTTGCAGCAGCTTGCGCTTGCTCATCACTGTATGGGTGAGGTTTAAGCGAGCGAATTCACGCTGGTAAGGGCGGCCAGGGAGACCATCGACATTGTTAATGAGCCATTCGTAGAGCGGCCGATGATGCTCAAATTCCAGCGTGCAAAGGCTGTGTGTGATGCTTTCCAACGCATCGCTGAGCGGATGCGCATAATCATACATGGGGTAGATGCACCAAGCATCGCCGGTGCGGTGATGATGCGCCCGCAGAATGCGGTAGAGCGCCGGATCGCGCATATTGATGTTAGGGCTCGCCATGTCGATCTTGGCACGCAGGATGCGGTCGCCATCGGAGAATTCACCGGCGCGCATGCGGCGGAACAAATCGAGGTTTTCCTCCACGCTGCGATCACGCCAAGGACTGGGCTTGCCGGGCTCGGTGAGCGTGCCGCGGTACTCGCGCATCTGCTCGGGCGTGAGTTGGCAGACGTAGGCGAGCCCCTTGGTGATCAGTTGCTCCGCGAACTGATAGAGCTTTTCGAAGTAATCGCTCGCATAGAAAAGGTTGTCGCCCCAGTCGAAGCCTAGCCAGCGCACATCCTCCATGATGCTGTCCACATACTCCGTGTCTTCTTTCGCCGGATTGGTGTCGTCGAAACGCAGATGGCAGCGGCTCTTGGGCACGTTTTCCTGAGCGATGCCGAAGTTTAGGCAGATGCTCTTGGCGTGACCGATGTGGAGGTAGCCGTTGGGTTCTGGCGGGAAACGGGTGACGACCCAGCCATCGTTGCGACCTGCCGCAAGATCGGCGGCGATCAGGTCGCGAATGAAATCAGATTTGGCGGGTGTGGCTGCGGGGACTTCGGCACTCATGGGAAAGGGGAGGGTGAAGGTGCGCGGCTAGCTTGCTTGTGCAAGGTCAGATGAGGCTATGGGACTCCGATGGCCGCTCATTAGCTCACGCAAAAAAGCGTCCCACCCCAAAGAGTAGGACGCTCATCTGTTTGAAGCTTCGTTAGGCGACCTGGGCCACAGGGAACTGCAACTGACGAAGCAGGCTGGGCGAGGCGTAGTCGAGCACGGGACTTGGCGAAGGGGTGGCCACACCTGCAACGCGCAGCACATTCTGGCATTTGCGGTCGGCCTCACGTTCCACGTAGCGGATTTCCTCCGTCATATTCACATCGGGACGAAGATCATTCTCCATCATGACAGTAGCCAGGAACTGGTCCAGACGACGGCCAATTTCCAACACCTTGCCAGCGCTTTCCATGGCGCGGTAGATGCGCTTGATGCTCGCCACATTGCGGGCAAGGACAAGCTGGGTACCCAGCTCCAGCATGCGCTGGCGGAAGACGTCATCGCCTTCCTTGGCGGTGTAGGGAATCTCGGTGTGCAGCTTCTGAAAGGTGGCCATGGTCCATGGCTTGCCCATCAGGTCATAGGGCGGTTCATCAAGGCGGTTGTCCATCATCCAACGGGCGCTGATGCCGGTCTTGGCAGCGATTTCACCTGCGAGGTCAGGGGAAAGGCGAAGGCGACCAAGTTCGAGGCTCTGCACACACGCCGTAGAGCGGCAGATCAGACGGGCGAACTGGTTTTGGTTCAGGCTGAGCGCGAGGCGGAGCCGGGCGATATTGGTGCGGACTTGAGAAGGTCTGGCCATAAGAGTGAGAAAGTTGTATGCGGATACACTTAACTTATCCTTACAATCTATACAAGCATAATTTCAAGATCTTGCAATAGCTCTAAATTCGGCGCCTTTTTGTAGCCCATACTCCCTTGTATTCGTTATCACGGCAGCGCATGCCCATCGTCCTCCATTGGTTCCGCCGCGATCTTCGCCTCACTGATAACACTGCCTTGTATTATGCGGCCGCTTCCCTGGCTCATGTCGTACCGGCGTACGTTTTAAGTGATTGGAAAACGCACCACGGCTGGACGGGTCCGAAGCGCCAGCAGTTCCTCTGCGGATGCCTTGAATCGCTCTCTAAGAACCTCGAAAGCATTGGTTCCAAACTCATCATCAGGGCAGGGGATGCGATTGAGGAACTCGAGAAGCTCGCCGAAGAGACAGGGGCCGAGGCCATCTACTTTAACCGTTCCCCTGATCCCTTCGGTCAAAAGACAGAAGAAAAACTTGCCGCTCTTTGCAAGCGCTTGGGAATAGAGTGTCACGGTTTCAAGGACACCGTGATGCACGGACCGGATGAAGTGCTAACGGGCTCCGACCAGCCATATAGGGTCTTCACGCCATACTCAAAGAACTGGCTCGCCTTGCCGAAGGCACCGCCTCTTCCACGAGTGGCCAATCTTGGAGCCGCATCCGAGGTGCCGTCTTTGGAGACGCCAACGCTCGC
>JAQGPI010000507.1 GCA_028293175.1 Verrucomicrobiaceae bacterium
TTCCACTTCGGCCCCGATGGCCGCCTCTACTTCAATCACGGCAACGCCGGCAAGCAGCTCTGCGACAAGAACGGCGAGCTCATCACCGACATCCACGGCGTCAAATGCACCAATCAAAACAACCGCCCCTATCAGCAAGGCATCGTCTATCGCTGCGAACTCGACGGCAGCAAAGTGGAGATGCTCGCCTGGAACTTCCGTAACAACTGGGAGGTCGCTGTCGATTCCTTCGGCACGATATGGCAGAGCGACAACGATGACGACGGCAACAAAGGCGTGCGCATCAACTACGTGATGGAGTTCGGCAACTACGGCTACTCCGATGAAATGACCGGCGCTGGCTGGCAAACCCCGCGCCTCGGCTGGGAGCCGGAGATTCCGCTGCGTCACTGGCATCAAAACGATCCCGGCGTGATCCCGAATCTCCTGCAAACCGGCGCAGGCAGCCCCACCGGCATGCAGGTGTATGAGGGCGACCTCCTGCCCAGCATCTTCCACGGCCAGCCCATCCATTGCGATGCCGGTCCCAACGTCGTGCGCGGCTACATCGCCCAGCCCGATGGCGCAGGCTATAAAGCCGAAATCGTCAACCTCATGGACGGCAGCATCAAGGATCGCTGGTTCCGCCCCAGCGATGTCTGCACCGCGCCCGATGGCTCATTGATTGTCGCCGATTGGTATGATCCCGGCGTGGGCGGTCACGGCATGGGCGATCTGGCGCGCGGCCGCCTGTTTCGCATCACCGTGCCCGGAAGCGAAAAGTACGAAGTGAAGCCAGTGAAGGTGGATACCGTTGAAGGCGCCGTCGAAGCCTTGAAGTCACCTAACGAGTCCGTGCGTTATTTGGCGTGGACGGCGTTGATGAGTTTTAATTTGGAAGCGGTGGAAGCACTGGAGGCTTTAATAGATGACAAGAAAGCAAAGCCGCAGCATCGGGCACGGGCTTTGTGGGCATTAGGTAATGGGGAGGGGCCTGATATTCCATTCAAGGCGGAGGGCCACAAGTATATGTCGGCAGCATTTTGGGAAGCTTGGTCCCATGCACTGCAAGGGGACGATGACAATCTCCGCGCAGTATGCCTGCGATTGGTACGTCAAAAGAACCTCAAACCTGATGATTTCATGTCGGACTTTTCCAGGGGGCTTTTGAAGACAGCCATAGCTCGCCGCGAACTAGCCATTTCTGCCCGATTTGATGCCTCTGTTGAGGCGAACGATTCGTGGGCACTGCTCGCGTATTCCCAATTCTCTTTGTACAAATCGAATGACCGATGGATGACGGAAGCCCTCGGCATTGGAGCCGACCTTCACTGGGATGCGCGGATGAAGGCTCTGCGTGAGGCGATGGCAGAGGGTGGCAGGGATCAAAAACTGCCAGTTGATCTTCTCTGGCGCAGCAGGGCGAGCACAACACCAGCGGAGATCGCCAAGCTGATCGTTGGTGGTTCGCTGGCGAGCGATTCAACGACTCATCTCAAGCCTCTCAAACTCCTCCGCGCCCTCCAGATCTTCCAATCCAAATACCCATCCGAAGTCACCCAGGCGGCGCTTGAGATCTTCCACAAGGCCGATACCGAGACCGCCCTCGGTGCTGCCACGTTGCTCTCCCGCGACGAGATCAACAAGGACCCTGCGGGCAAGGCTCGTCTTGATGCGCTGCTGAAACCTGTCATCGGCAAACCAGAGTTCATCGATCTGGTGCAGCGCTTGAGCCTCACCGGCTTCGAGAAGGAGCTGCTCGATTATATCATCGCGCATCCCGAGGCTTCTGAGTCCGTCACAGCGGCCAAACTGCTGGCCATGAATGTCGGCGGGACTGTGGGCTTCCTGAAGAACGCTGATGATGCCTCAGCGAAGGCGCTGGTCGTGGCTTTGGGCCGGGTGAGTGACCGCCCTTCCGTGGCGGTGCTGAATCAGGCGTTCTGGCCGGAGAAACGTGAAGACGTGCGCCGAGCCATGATCGAGGCACTGGCCCTGAGCGGCGAAGGTGGGCGGGTGATCCTGAAATGGAACACCGAAGGCAAGCTGCCGGAAGTCTTCAAGCTGCCCGCTGCGCTGGCTCTCAGCCGCAGCACCGATGCAGGCCTGCGCAGTCAGGCGGCGAAAGAGCTGCCACTGCCCGCAGCCCAAGGCGCGGAGAAGCTGCCGACCATTCCCGACCTCATGAAAATGACTGGCGATGCCAGCAAAGGCCCAGCCATGCTGGCCCAGGCCGGCTGCGTGGGCTGCCATCAGGTCAAAGGCCAGTTCATCAATTTCGGCCCCGACCTCAGCCAGATCGGCAACAAGCTGTCCAAGGACGGCCTGTTCACCGCCATCCTGTACCCCAGCGCCGCCATCGAGCACAGCTTCGGCGGCTGGACGGTGACGACCAAGGACGGCCTTGTAGTCGTGGGCTACATCGTCAGCGAAAACAGCGATGAACTCACCCTCAAAATCGCCGGTGGAGCGCTGCAAGTGCTGAAGAAAAACGCGATTGCGAAGCGCGAGGAGATGAAGGTCTCCCTCATGCCCCCTGGCCTATCTGCCGCCATCGGTGCCCAGGGCGTGGCCGATCTGGTGGCGTATTTGCAGACGTTGAAGTAGGCGAGGCGGCAACACATTCAGCTCCACCCCAATTTTCTTCCGCCCCCTCCCCAGGGGCAAAACCCCAATTCCAAGAAACCGTTTGCACCGCCCCTGAGTTCGCGTGACATGAGCCGAACCTGATCGTCGCTCTTGTCCTCTTCCTCCCGCATTCTTGTCGCCATTCCAGCCCGCTGGGGTTCCACCCGGTTCCCGGGCAAGGCGCTCCACCACATCGCGGGCAAGCCGCTGGTGCAGCATGTATGGGAGCGCTGCCAGAAGTGCACGCAGGTGGACGATGTGATCATCGCCACGGATGACGACCGGATTGTGGAGGCGGCCCAGTCCTTCGGCGCACGCGCGGTGATGACGAACCCCTCGCATCCCTCGGGCACGGACCGCATTGCCGAGGCGGCGAGCCTGTTTCACCAGCACGATTTGATCATCAATGTGCAGGGCGATGAACCGCTGATTTCAACGGCACTGATCGACCAACTGGCCACCACCATGCGCGGTGATGACGGCATCCGCATGATCACGGCGGCGGCGGTGATTCGCGACTGTGCCCAGGTATCAGATCAGAACGTGGTGAAAGTGGTGCTGGATAAGCATGGCGATGCCCTCTACTTCTCGCGCAGCACCCTGCCATTTGTGCGCAATACCGATCCCCGCACCGTGATTCGCCGTCATCTGGGGATCTATGGCTTCCGGCGGGAATTTTTGTTCGAATTTGTCGGCTGGGCTCCCTCCATGCTTGAGATGAAAGAGTCACTCGAGCAGTTGCGCGCGTTGGAGAACGGCGTCCGCATCCGGGTGGTGATGACGGAAGATCTGTCACCGGGCGTAGACACTTTTGAACAGGCCCGGGCGGTCGAGCAATTGATCGTCGCCGGGAAGGAATGAATCCGCAGTACGCAGTGCGTGGTGGATTTTGATTCCGTCCCGCATTAAGCACTGAGTGGTTCCATTCCTCCCTCACTTTTTACTGATCCTATTTCACTTTTTACCCACACATGACCAAATTCATCTTCGTTACCGGCGGCGTTGTCAGCTCACTCGGCAAGGGTCTTGCCGCCGCCTCTCTAGGCACTCTGCTGGAGCACCGCGGGGTGAAGGTGATGATGCAGAAGTTTGATCCGTATTTGAACGTGGACCCGGGCACGATGAGCCCCTTCCAGCATGGGGAGGTGTACGTGCTGGATGACGGTGCGGAAACGGATCTGGATCTCGGCCATTACGAGCGTTTCACCAGCACGAACCTGTCGCGCTTGAACAACCTGACCAGCGGCCAGGTGTACCTGAGCGTGCTGACCAAGGAGCGCGAGGGCAAGTACCTGGGCAACACGGTGCAGGTGATCCCGCACGTGACCAATGAGATCAAGGCGCGCATCCGCGAGGTGGCGGAGCAAATGGGTGACGGGGTCATTATTACTGAAATCGGCGGCACGGTGGGGGACATCGAAGGCCTGCCCTTCTTGGAGGCCATTCGTCAGTTCGCCCTTGAAGCCGGGCAGGGCAATGTGCTGTTCATTCACGCCTCGCTGATACCTTACATCAAAGCGGCCGGTGAGCTGAAGACCAAGCCGACGCAGCAGAGCATTGCCAAGCTGCGCGAGATTGGTATCAGCCCGCACATCATTTTGGCGCGTACCGAGTACCCGCTGGACCCTGAGCTTCGTCACAAGCTGTCGATGCATTGCAACGTGCCCATCGAGGGCGTCATCGAAGCGCGCGATGTGAAGCACACGATTTACGAAGTGCCGCTCAAGCTGCACGAGGAGCGCCTGGACGACATCGTCTGCCGGATGTTGCACATTGATACCCCGCAGCCTGATCTCACGCGCTGGCGCAGCTTTGTGCAGCGGGTGATCAATCCAACGCACCATGTGCGCATCGGCGTGGTGGGCAAGTACATCGAACTTCAAGATGCGTACAAAAGCATCTATGAAGCGCTGACGCACTCCGGAGCGGCGAATGACTGCAAGGTGGAATTGATCAAGGTGGATGCGGAAAGCCTAGAGAAAGCGGGCCCGGATCTGTACCTCAGCGGCATGCAGGGGATCTTGATTCCAGGTGGCTTCGGCGACCGTGGCACGGAGGGCAAGATCATTGCCGCGCGCTACGCCCGTGAACATAAAGTGCCGTACTTTGGCATCTGCCTGGGCATGCAGATCGCGGTCATTGAGTTCGCACGCAATGTGTGCGGCCTGAAGGGCGCGAACAGCACGGAATTTGACTCGGCCTCGCCGCATCCGGTGATCACCCTGATGGATGAGCAGCGCGAGGTGGTGGACAAGGGCGGCACGATGCGCCTAGGCACCTGGGTGACGGATCTGCAGGCCGGAAGCAAGGCCTACGAAATCTATCACAGCGCGACGATCACGGAGCGCCATCGCCATCGCTACGAGTTCAATTCCAAGTACAAGGAGCAGGTGGAGGAGAAGGGTATGCTCATTTCCGGTGCCTCTCCTGATGGGAAGCTGGCGGAGATGGTGGAGATCAAGGGTCATCCCTTCTACGTCGCCTGCCAGTTCCATCCTGAGTTCTTGTCGAAGCCGAATCATCCGCATCCGATTTTCTATGGCTTCGTGAAAGCCGCGATGGCGCATCACTGAGAAGTTGTAAGCTTGATGGCTGATTGTTGATGGACTGAAACTGAAGGCCGCTATGTCTTTGAGCCCTGATGAACTTCGGCGGTATGCTCGGCATCTGAGCATTCCGGAGTTCGGTGTGGCGGCGCAGGAGAAGCTCAAGGCTTCGAAAGTGCTTATGATTGGCACTGGCGGGTTGGGTTCGCCTGCGGCGCTTTACCTTGCTGCCGCAGGGGTGGGAACCCTGGGGCTGGTGGATGCGGATGTGGTGGATGTGTCTAACCTCCAGCGCCAGATCCTCCATGGCACCAAGGACGTAGGCCGCAGCAAGCTGGATTCAGCGGCGGACCGGCTGCGCGATGTGAATCCGCACGTGCAGCTCGAATTGCATTGCACGGTGTTCAGCACGGGGAACGCGATGGGGCTGGCGAAGGGCTATGATTTGATCCTGGATGGCACGGACAATTTTCCCACCCGCTACCTGAGCAATGATGTGGCGGTGTGGCTGGGCATCCCGAATGTGTACGGCTCCATTTTGCGCTTCGAAGGGCAAGTGAGTGTGTTTGCACCGCATTTGGGCGGGCCTTGTTACCGTTGCATGTCGCCGGTGCCGCCGCCGCCGGGACTGGTGCCGTCTTGCGCTGAAGGCGGCGTGCTGGGGGTGCTGCCTGGCATCGTGGGTTCGTTGCAGGCGCTAGAGGCGATCAAGCTTTTGTGTGGAATCGGCGAGCCGCTGGTGGGCCGTTTGCTGCATGTGGACACGCTAGGGATGAATTTCCGCTCGTTCAAGCTTCGCCGAGATGACGAGTGTCCTGTGTGCGGTCCGACTCCGAGCATCACTGAACCCATCGATTACCAGGGCTTTTGCGGTCTGCCCTCCGCGCATCAACCTATGTCTGAGACTATTCCCACCCTTTCCGTGCAGGAGCTGAAGGCCCTGCGTGATGGACACAAACCGCACTTTTTGCTCGATGTGCGTGAGCCCTTTGAAGATGAGATCGCTCACATCGACGGCTCGAAATTGATCCCGTTGGGAGAGTTGCCGGAACGGCTTGAGGAACTACCGCGCGATACGAAATTAGTAGTGCACTGCAAGGCTGGCGGCCGCAGCGCCAAGGCCTGTGGCATTCTTGCCGCCAATGGTTTCACGGACGTTTGGAATGTGGCCGGCGGCATCACCGCATGGGCGAAAGAAATCGAACCTGGGATGGCAACGTATTGACGACAATGAGCAACATCGACTGGCTCGCTACTTTCCTTCCAATGCTTCGATGCCCGAACACCCACGAGGCGCTGCGCATGGCCACGCCGGAGGAAAAACGGCGTGCTGGAGTGGCCGAAGGGCAGGAAATCGTACTGAATCAAAGTGGATCGCACCACTATTCTGTGATCGACGGCATCCCCCACCTCCTCCCTACCTCCGCGCTCATGTTGGACACCAGTGGACATCTCGTTAACATCGGTGCATGAACTTTGATTGGGCAGGCAAGATTGTGATCGTCACCGGTGGTGGCGGCGGCATGGGGCAGGCGGCGGCAAAGCGTTTCGCCGAGGCTGGCGCGAAGACGTTTGTGTTTGGCCGCACGCTGGAGTCGCTGGAGGAAAGCGCCGCGCTTTCTCCGAACATCGTTCCTGTCGTCTGTGATGTGGCAGACAGCGGCAGCGTGGCTTCTGCGATGGCGGAGGTACTCGAGCATGGCGTCCCTTTTGCCCTCATTCACACGGCTGGCATCAACACCCCTGATCGGTTTATGGCACATGCCGATCCGACCCGCATTGCAAGCGAGGCGAGCTGGCGCAAGGTTATCGAAATCAATGTGCTTGGTGTGGTCAACATGATCCAGGCCGTGGCGGAGCCAATGGGGGCGAACGGCGGTGGGCGCATCGTTGTGGTGTCCTCGACAGCGGGGCATGGCTTTGACTCGTATGCCGGAGTGCCTTACACCGCCAGCAAGTGGGCGGTGCACGGCCTGCTCCTCACCGCGCGCATGCAGCTCAATGCCTGGGGCATCGTGCTTTCCGAATACGCCCCGGGCGAAGCCAACACGCCTATCGTAGACAAGCGCCCCGTGCTGCCCAATCCGGAGCATCGCGCCACGATGATCCAAACCGGAGACTGCGCGGACGCCCTGTTTTTCATCGCTAGCCAGGGACACAGCATGAGCGTAATCCAGTTGCCCGCCTACCAGCCTTTCGGCGGCATGCCGCCGCAGATCACAGCCCCATGGCTCGCAGGGCTGGAGATCAAGCCAGTGGCCTGATCATGCCGACCTTCCTCCAACGCATCCCGTTTCTCTACCACTGGTCCCTGGTGGTGGTGATGGCGCTGGTGGTTCCGTTGCTCACGCGCAAATCCGACAAGCCCGGCGAGTTCTATCCGTTTTCCAACTTCCCGATGTACTCGCGGTTCGAACCGCAGACCTATTACGTTTACGTGCGCGATTTGAAGGGCGGTCCCGTCTCGGTCGCGGCTTTGTTCGGCACCTCGATTACCAACGTCA
The DNA here is from genome assembly GCA_028293175.1 of Verrucomicrobiaceae bacterium. GTDB lineage: Bacteria > Verrucomicrobiota > Verrucomicrobiia > Verrucomicrobiales > Verrucomicrobiaceae > CAINXC01. The sequence continues at coordinate 7,658 of JAQGPI010000507.1, forward strand.
AGAAGGTCTATGACAACAAGCTGACCGGCCAGAAGAAGAAGGCAGGTCCAGGCATCAAGAAGGCCGATCTTTCTAATGAAGATCGCAGCCAGGCGGCGAGCGAAACCTTGCAATGGCTGGTGAGCATCGCGCCGAAGGCGGCGCAGCCGAAAGTGCAGGCACTGGACGGCCTGGAGCTGCACCAAGTGGACATCGAGTATCGCGATTCGATGATTTCCAAAAAGGACGTCACCGTGGGCAATCTGCCGTTTCCCACACCGCTGCTGCCATGAAGATGCTACACCGTATCAAGCAGTTCTTCCTGGCCCACGAGCCCATGCGCCATCCGCGGTGGGAGCTCATTATCATGCGTGTGGTACTGGCCCTGCTGGCTTGGGACATGCATTCCAACTGGACCGCCTCCTATAAAGACCCTGTGCAGGCCGTGCAATTGATGGTGACGAATGCGCAGCACGCGGATGTGATGGAAAGCTCGCAGCCGAAACCCAACGGACTTGGCTTGCTGGTGGATTTCTCCTTTCTCTCCAATGACCGTATTGAGAAACGGTTGCGAGCGGTGACGGCGGCATCGCTTCTGTTGTACATTGTCGGCGTGCCTTCGGTAATCTCGCTCGCCATACCTATGTTCTTTTGCCTGGGGGTGGCGACCCTGAAGAACTCGCAGGGGTTCATCGGCCACACCGCGCAAGTTCTGCATCTCGCGCTGCTTTCCGTATGGTTAGCTGGGGCATGGGGTTGGTGGCGGGCGCGGCAGGGCAAGCCATTACCATGGGACTTTACGCAAGGGCAGTTCGAAGCCGACATCACGCGGCAATCCATCGCGGCGGGCTACGTGGTTTCTGGCATCACTAAGCTGGTGTTCTCCCAGGGGACTTGGTTTTCCAGCGCCAAGTACCTGCCTCTGCACATCGTCAAGAACACAGAGATGAAGTACTTAGATGCGGTAAATCCAACCGCACTAAAGCACGACTGGCTGCCCCAGCTCATGATGGAGCATCCCTTGCTGTGCCAGTTACTCTTTGGCGCGGCACTGCCACTCGAGTTGTTTGCGTTTGTCGGACTCTACAACCGGCGTTCGGCGGCTTTGTTTGGCATCGCTTTGATCGCTTTCCACGAGAGCGTTACCCAGTTGATGAGCTTGTCCTTCATCTTCAACAAGGCGCTGCTGCTGGTGTTCTTCGTGGCACCGTGGTGGTGGCTGTTCGGACGAAAGCCTACTTCTTTACCAACGATACCCCTGGCTTCTCAAGCTTGATCCGCTGGCTTCGATAGAGCTGGCCGATGGCCTGCTTGAAGGCCTTTTTGCTGGCACCGAAGGCAGCGCGAATGGCTTCTGGCGGGCTGTCGTCATCGAGATCGAGGCGGCCGCCGTTGCGTTCCAGGGTTTCAAGAATCTGCTCGGAGAGTGAACTGACGGCGCTGCGGCCAGAGGACTCCAGTGTGAGGTCGATCTTACCGTCGGGACGACAGGCAACGATGTAACCTTGGACATAGTCGCCAACCCGCAAGGGCTTCGGTACCAAGTTGCGATACAGCAGGCCCAGATAGGAGCGATCAACGAGGGCGACGTAACCCAGCGGTGTCTCACGGGTAATGATAAGATCCACTGGCTGGCCCACCGTGTAGGTTGGCGGCTCCTTGCTCAGGTGCTGGGAGAGACGCGTGGTGGCGTAGATGCGTTCCGTGCGAGCATCGAGATGCACGTACACCACGATCCATTCGCCCTCCGTCACCGGATTCTCCATTTCACGATAGGGGAGCAGAAGGTCCTTTGGCAGGGCCCAATCGAGAAAGGCACCGATATTGCGGTTCACGCCGACCACGCGCAGCAGGGCAAACTCGCCCACTGTTGCAAGCGGAACATCCGTGGTCGCCACCAACCGGTCTTCGGAATCACGGTAAACGAACACTTCCACTAGGTCGCCCGGCACAGTGCCCTGCGGGATGTACAAGCCGGGGAGAAGGATTTCACCCAGCGGCCCGCCATCAAGGTAAAGGACCTGCGGAGTTTCGCGTGTTGCCCGGAGGGAGTTTTGTTTGCCTATTTCTGCCATGCGGTCTCATCCTAGCGCAGGATGAGAGGCTAGCCAACGGCAAGGTAAGGTGGTGCGAAAAGCCGTAGACGGGTCCCATTAATTAGGCACCACGATCTCATCCTCGGGCTCAACCAGCACATCGCCGTCGGTGCTGCTGGCCTTGGAAAGATTGAGCTCGCGAATGAGGCGGCCATTGCGTTTCAACTTTACGCTTTTCATGCGACCAAAGGCAGTAGGTCCCCCTGCCGAAGTGATCACTTTAGAGACCGTCATGCCGGAACGATAGGGGACCGGGCCGGGCTTAGTCACCTCGCCTGAAGCATACACCAGACGTTCCGTGCCACCCTGGGCATCGACCGAAACCGTTACCGATGGATGCGTGTAAATTTCCTTGGATTTGAACAGCGACTCGATCTTGCGAGCTAGGTCGGAAGGTTTCACTCCTGCAGCCGTTACACGGTCCAAAAACTGGATGCTGATGGAACCGTCTTCACCCACGGGATAGATGTGATTGATGGACTGAGCATCCTCGGGAGGGATGCCGCCGACGGTCAGGCCAATCTTGTCGCCCGATTGCAGCGCCAGTTCACGGTTCTGTGCCTGAAGGCCGCTCATCATGGTGAAGAGGGCGGCGAGGGTGATGAGTAGAGTTCTCATGGGATAGATACAGTATATTAACGGCTATTAAAACACATCACCGCCCTGGCCGTGCGGGGCGCCTGAGCTGACCACTTCGTTGATA
>JAQGPI010000513.1 GCA_028293175.1 Verrucomicrobiaceae bacterium
GCGCAACCATCATTCATGTGATGCTGGCCCAGAGGCTGGGCTTGATGCTGGCTCCGACTTTGTGTGTGCCCAACGATGACGGCACCTACACGATGAAAGTGGGCACGCCATTTCAGCCGAAGCCCGAAGACTCACCCCAAGCGGTGGCCCAGCAATGCTGGGACTGGTTTGAGCCAGAGATCCGTGCCCGGCCTGACCTGTGGATGTGGATGTACAAGCACTGGCGCTATCTCCCGGGCGACGACACCGATGAGCTGTATCCGGATTACGCCAATCAAGGCAAAGCCTTCGCGAAAATGGTGAGAGAAAGGGAGGGGTGAACGAAGATGTCGAAGACGCTGTGCGATGGCTGCGAGAAGCGATGGGCCGCGGTCGTTGTGACGCGAATCGAGAATGGCATCATGACCTCGCGCAACCTTTGCCAGAAGTGCGCGGATGCGGAAGGAGAGGGTGGGCGTTGTTATCGGGAGCCAATATCACCCAAGGTAGTTCCTTTGAGTCTGTTTTCCGAAGAGCGCGCGTCATCATCGGCCACGCCCTCTGAGATCAGCATTCCTGATTTCATCAAAGTGAATGACCTAGCTGACGCAATGAACGTGAAATTGTTCAGGGTGCTCGGGGTGCTGATCAGTCTGAAAGTATTCGTCACCAAGGAAAGCATGCTTGATTTCGCGACGGCCGTGACGGTCGGTCAACGCCTTGGAGTGAAGGTAAAGAAGCTTCCTGGTTAGGCGGAGACTGCTATTTCACGCTGCGGAGATACGCCACCAGATCGACGAGTTCCTTCTCCGCTACCGTCAAATCCAGGCCCATGGGCATGAGGCTGGTGGCGAGCTGGGTATCGCTCACGATTTGCTCCTGCGGGATATTTCTCTCCTGACCAGCGACGTCGGCCACCAGCAGTCCTTCGGCGGTATGACTGCGGATGACGCCGGTGATGCCCTGGCCGTCCCGAGTTTCGATCACATGCGCCTCGTAATCACGGGCGAGGGTATTGCTGGGGAAAAGGATGCTTTCCACGATGTCGCGCTCAGTGCGGATGGCACCGATATGGGAGAGGTTGGGGCCAATGGGCCGGCCTTTGTCGCCGATCTGATGGCAGGCAATGCAGGTGCCTTTGCCGCTCTCATACACTGCCCGACCAGCCGCCGCGTCGCCCGTAGCGATAACTTTTTCGGCCAATGGCACCAGCAGCCGCTTCTTCGCATCAATGGCTTCTCCGGCTTTGCGCAATGCAGGCAGGATGATGGTCTCAAAGATCTCCGGCGGGTGCGCGCTGAGCGCGGTGCGGTACACACTTTCCTGCTGGCTGATGAGCGAGAGGTTCTTCGCTAGTTCAGCCGCCATCTTATTCGCAAGCTCGGCGTCCTTGGTCTTGCGCAGGATGCCCACGAGTTCCTTCAATTCGACTGGCCCTGCCGTAGCAAGCTGAGGTGCCAGAGCCGCGAGTTGTGCGTTGTCTAAAGGCGAAGCTGCGAGCATGAAGGCTGCCTGGATGCGGGCTGCCGCAGATGAAGCCGAATCGGAGAGTACCGATTGCAGAAGACCAAAAGTCTCTGGGGTGAGCTTGCCGCTCTTCATGGCATCCAGGGCTTTCAAGCGTAATGCCAGCGTTTGCTTTGCGTCATTTGCGATTGCCTGCAAAGCTTTGTTAAACCGTTCATCCCTGAGTTTCTTGATGGCATCGAACACGAGGCTCAGGCTGCCTTTGCCTGCGGCTGCTTCGGCCAGACGCTTTTCCAGCAGTGGCAGCCACTCTTTGTTGGTCACGCCCGTCTGCGCCGCGATCACCCGCAGGGCGGCGTTTTGAATGGCGAGCGACGAGTGCCCGAGCATGTTAGTGATTAACTTTTGTGTCTCTGGCTTGGCGGCCAAGGCCATGGCGTAGCCTTCGATGGCTTTGACTTGTTCAGGACTGGCAGTTGCTGCGGAAAGCCATTTCAACAGGTCAGGCGTCACCGTGGTATCCGCCTCTTCATTCTTGGTCACCAATCTCAAGGACACGCGCGCTAGATCACTGTCGGAGGAATCCAGATTCTTCGCGGCGAGGCTCACACTCAAATTGATCCCTGCACCGTCTTCCGGCTGAAAACACTGAAACATCCGGCGCAGCGCTACTGGGTCCGTTGTCTCTTTTAGATCCTCCAGGTCCACCACCGTCAGGTTCTGCGCGGCATGCAGTACAGCGTGTTCCAATGCGGGATCTAGCTTGGCGCTCAAGAGCTTCTTGATCTCGGCGCTGACGTCCTGCGAGGCCTTCTCTTCCGCCGCTGCCGCTTCACAAGCACGTCGCTTGGACATAGGATCAGGCGAGGCCAGCAGGGCCAGGATTTCTTTTTCGTTCGTGGGCGGATGATAGTTAGCCAAGCGATAGGAAACGGGGCGGGGCTTGACCGGTCGCACCCGGTAAATGGCACCCGCGATGTCAGGCTTAGCCATCAGGCTGGACGGGCAACCGATACGGAACCACCCACCGGTGTTCACCACCAGCAAGGAGCCGTCCTTATCCTCCATCACATCGGTGATGTGGATGTCCGGATCATGCAGAGTGAGGAATTCGTTCTCTACGGCCTTGTAGGTCGCGCCTTCGGGCGTGAGCTCCATGCGGACCACGCGCTGGGTGTTGAAATAGGTGACCATGAATTGCAGGTCGTCGTTAGGAACCAGCACGCCGGAGCGGGCGAAGCAACTGCCGCTTACCGCGACGTGGCCAAAGTTGTGAATCACCGGCATGTGTTCGAGCGTGCGCGGCAGGCCCTCAATCGCCTTCATCTGATCCGCGCGCTCATAAACGCCGCCCGGCTGCCAGTGCACCAGTGTATCACCTCGAGGGTTAGTGTAATACAAATTTTGGACGCCGATGACGTCGCCTTCAGGAGTGAAATCCACCTCCACTGGGTTATCGCCGCAGCCAAGCGAATGCCATTGCACGTCGTTGCCGTCGGGCTTGCAGCTCCAGATGCCGCAGGCAAGACCTTCATTGACGACCGTGCCGTCCTTGCCTGTGGCCTTGTGACCCTTGCGTCCATGGCACCAATAGAGTCTTCCGCTCGGATGCAGAAACGGCCCATGAATATCGGCTGCGTTGCCCGTGTAATCGAAGCCGCTCACGATCATTTCTCGCTTGTCGGCAATGCCGTCGTCGTCGGTATCAGTAAGCTTCCACAAGCCCGGTGGTGAACAAACGTAGAGCGAGCCGTTTAGCCAGCAGGCGCCTTGTGGAAAGGTCATCTTGTCGGCAAAAACAGTGCTGCGATCAAACACGCCATCGTGGTCCGTGTCCTCCAGCATGAGAACTCGGTTAGGTGGATTGGCTTCAAGCTGCGCCTTGTTCCAATTCACGCCGGTTGCATCTCCAACAAACAACCGGCCTGTCTCATCCAGGCAGCCCATGATTGGATGGGTAACCAACGGCGCTGCTGCAACAGTGATGAGTTCGAGTCCTTCCGGTAGGTCAGCTCTGGGAGCAACTAGATGCGCATGCTCCTTGTCCAGGCTCAGCACCGGCGGACGTTTGCCGCTCTCCGGGATTTCTTTGCTCGTATCGGGTTTTAGATCGGCAGCATGCAGAAGCCCGCAGAGGGACAGCAAGAAGACACAGGACTGCTTGATCATAATATGGAGGATAGACGTTGCATCGGCAGGCAAAACTAACGCAGCTGGCGGGGGTGAACTCGCAGCGGATTCAAAGCAACCACTTGCTCAGCCGCGCAGGGCCTGCTACTGCCCCAACCTCATGAACATTGTGATGCTGGACGCCTTCACGGCCAACCCTTCCGACCTCTCCTGGGCCGCTTTTGAAGCACTGGGCACCGTTACCTATCACGACCGCACGCCACCGGCGGAGATCGTGGAGCGGGCGAAAGATGCGGAAGTCATCATCACCAACAAATGCCCGCTCTCCCGCCAGACGCTCGCAGCTTTGCCCAAGCTGCGCTACGTTGGCGTGATCGCCACGGGTTTTAATATTGTGGATGTCGCGGCGGCAAAGGAACTGGGCATCACGGTCACCAACGTGCCGGGCTACTCCTCCGCCAGCGTTGCGCAGGCGGTGTTTTCTTTGCTGCTGGAATTGACCAATCGCACCGGCCATCACGCCAACAGGGTGAGCGAAGGTGCCTGGGCTGCCTGCCCGGATTTTAGCTTTTGGGATTATCCCATTGTTGAATTACAGGGGCTGACACTTGGTCTTGTGGGCTTGGGTGATATTGGCCAGTCTGTGAGCCGCATTGCGAGGGCTTTTGGCATGAACGTCATAGCCACACGTCGCAACACCTCAACCCAGCCGCCTGCGGGTGTCACTCTCATGCCTTTAGCCGAGGTGCTCAGCCAAAGCGATGTGCTGAGTCTGCACTGCCCGCTGACCGACGACACGCGACTGCTTATCAACGCCGAATCACTGGCGAAGATGAAGTCTAGCGCCTATCTCATCAACACCGCTCGCGGCCCCCTGGTGGATGAGCCTGCGCTGGCCGATGCCCTCAACAATGGTCGGCTATCAGGCGCGGGCCTGGATGTGCTGACTGTTGAGCCTCCGGCTCCTGGCAATCCATTGTCCAGCGCGAAGAACTGCCTCATCACCCCTCACGTTGCCTGGGCCAGCCGGGCTGCGAGGACGCGTCTCATCGCGATGTGCGCCGAGAACGTTAAGCAGTGGATAGGCGGCAACGCGCGAAATGTTGTGAGCTGAGGCTATTGCTTCGGCTCTACGCTCCATGGGCCGTAACTGTCCACGAACCAATGCTTTTTGGTGGACTCTTTGCCAAGTTCTGTTTTAAAGGCGCGGCATTCGATAGCCTGATCCACCTGATCTAGCAGCCGGGGCAAGGCGGGCTCATCCAGCCAGGCGAGAAGACCGGTGATAACGAAGCGCGCGGGTTTCACCGCCTCGCGCAAGGCCTTCAACCATAGTGCATAGCCGGCGAGCTTCTTCTGCGCACAGTCAAGTCGATTTGAAGTTCGCTGCACGGTACTTGCTCTTGTTTTGCCCGTTCTAGCAAGGTTTTTGCTTGTTTAACAAGTTCATGCGTTATAGATGCGTCATCAAAAGGGCCGGCCCAGGGCGCGATTCGCATGGCTAGGCCAATTGGCTGGTGCAGTTCTCGCAGCGTCTTCCAATCGAAAGTGCAGCGCAGTGTCCGAGGCTTGCCTTCCCGCCAGCCAACATC
>JAQGPI010000482.1 GCA_028293175.1 Verrucomicrobiaceae bacterium
AAATTCTGTAAGCTGTGCAGCCGCCAATCCCGAGGACAAAGAAGGCTAGCACTGCGATGACGAGACAGCCGAAGCGGAAGGTTTTGTTCATTGGCCGTGAATGTGTGAAGGTGTGAGAGGTGCGGCAAGGATAAAAAGAGGGAGGTTTTGGAAGGGCTTTCTCAATCATGGCCTTTCATCGCCGCGTCATCATATGCGTCCGCTTGATTCTTGCGGCCCTGCGGCAATGCCGCTAGTCATCGGCATGCGCCTGATTCTGCCGCTTTGTTTTGCCACTGCTTCCCTTCACGCCGCCCCATTGGTGGACATCCAAGTTTCGCCGGAAGGGCCCATCAAGACTTTTGCCCAGGCGCGTGATGAGGTCCGCAAGCAGAAGGCTGCGCATCCCGATACGCCGATCCGCGTGCAGTTTGCGGATGGTCGCTACCCGCTGACAGAACCGGTAGTGTTTGGACCTGAGGACTCCGGTTCTAGAGACAGAGGAGTTATCTATGTTGCAGGACCTGGAGCTCATCCTGTGATTGATGGAGGCGTGCCAATCACCGGCTGGCAGCCTGCGGAGAACGGCCTTTGGAAAGCCGCCGTGCCGAAGGGCATGGTGTTCGAACAACTGTGGGTCGATGGCCAGCGTGCTACTCGTGCTCGCACCCCCAACGTGGGCTTCCTGAACATGCACTCACAGGCTGGCAGCGACATTTTTGCGGGTGTGAAGGACACCACGTTCACCGCCTTTGTTATACGCCCTGATGATTTCAAAATGCTCCATGCGATTCCGAGGGACGAGCGTGATGATGTGCTGCTGCAGGTGATGCACACCTGGGCCACCAGCGCCTGCCGCATCAAGGATCTGCATGAGAACTCGCGCTCTGTGCTGATCAAAGGCCGCAGCCGCTACCCCTTTGTGCAGTTCGAGCCGGATCAACGCTACTACGCTGAAAATTTCCGCGCCGCATTGGATGCTCCGGGGGAGTGGTTTCTTGATCGCAAGGCGGGCGTGGTGTTGTACAAGCCGTTGGAGGGCGAAGACATGGCGAAGGCCAAAGTTTTCGCTCCAGTGGCGAATCAGTTCATAGTGATTAAAGGCGATGCCAAAGCGAGAGCCCACGTGCATGACATCGAGTTTAGAGGATTGAAGTTTAACCACTCCAACATGGCCACGCCTCCCGATGGCTTCCATGATGGACAGGCGGCTTCGGGCATTGGTGCCGCGATTGAAATCCAATGCGCGTCTAAAATTGACTTCATCAACTGTGAGATTTCCGGAATGGGTGAATACGGCATCTGGTTCAAGGATTCGTGCTTCGAATGCGCTGTGTCCAAAAGCCATCTGCATGATCTCGGTGGCGGCGGCGTGAAAATTGGCACCACTAAGATGCCTGCGGCGGATGACACGACGCACCGTATCGTGGTGGATAACAACATCATCCAACACGGTGGGCTCATTTACCCCAGCGCTTGCGGCGTTCTGCTCACCCATGCCAGCGACTGCGAAATCACGCACAATGACATCGGCGACTTCTACTACACCGGCATCAGCGCTGGCTGGGTGTGGGGCTATGCCTACAGCCCGTCGAAACGTAACCGCATTGACTACAACCACATCCATCATCTGGGGTGGGGTGTGCTCAGCGACATGGGCGGCGTGTACCTACTGGGCCGCGCAGAGGGCACCACGGTGAACCACAACTACGTGCATCACGTTTCCGGTTTCCGCTATGGCGGCTGGGGCCTGTACACGGATGAGGGCAGCACCGGTGTGACGATGGAAAACAATCTGGTGCACGACACCACCAACGCCGGTTTTCACCAGCACTACGGAAAGTGGAACCACATCACCAACAACATCTTTGCCTTCGGTCAGCTCGCGCAGGTGCAGCGGTCACGTCCGGAGAAACACGCAAGCTTTGAGTTCGATCATAACATTGTGTACTACACGGAGCCGGTGCTTTTCGACGGCTCCTGGTACAACTGGGAACCGGGCACCTTTGAGATGCGAAGCAACCTTTACTGGAACGCCGCTGGTTTGCCGGTGAAGTTCCTCGATGCGGATCTAGCAGGGTGGCAGAAAAAGACGGGCCGCGACGAAGGCAGCGTGGTCGCCGACCCCTTGTTTGCCGATGCGGCGAAGCGCGACTTCACGCTGAAAAAAGATTCGCCTGCGCTGACGCTCGGCTTCAAGCCTTTTGACCCTGCAGAGGCTGGCGTGGGCGGTTCCGGTGCGCCCTGGCGCCAGCTTGCCACCTCATTGAAGATCCGGGACTGGGAGGCGAACTCCAAGCCTTGGCCGTTGCCGACGTTCAGCTTGAAGGAAGACTTCGAATTCCTCAGCCTGGGCCTTCCGGCGCTGCCGCGTGCCGAGATTCAGTGGGAGAACAAGGGAGACAAGATCGAGGTCACCGAGGAACAAGCGGCCAGTGGCAAGCGTAGCCTGAAATTCCAGGATGCGCCAGGCCTGGACCGTGCCTTTGATCCGCACCTGATCCTGAAACCAAAGTACAAGAGCGGTACTGCCACCTGTTCATTCGCATTGCGTTTTGAGCCCGGGGCTAGCTTTAATCACGAGTGGCGTGATGCCGAAAAGCCTTATGGTACCGGTCCCAGCATCAGCGTGCAGAATGGCAAGCTCAGCGTGGCTCACGGCAAGCCAGTGCTGAATCTAGAGCCTAACACTTGGGTGCGGTTTGGAATTACTGCTGCCCTTGGCGACAAGGCTGGCAAATGGAGCGCGAAAGCCACTCTTCCGGATGGCAGCGTGAAGACGTTTGCCGAGCTGCCGACAAAGCCGGGTTGGGGCTCTATCGATTGGCTGGGCTTCGTCAGCGATGCCAAGGAAAATGTCGCCTTCTTTATCGACGATCTGTCGATCAGCCAGGAACCCTGATCTGCTCCTATCGGTTCTGAAGCTGGCCGGAACCGTTCTGGCGGAAGTATTCATCCCGCATCTTGCGCAGTTCTTCGAGGCGCGAAGCCAGGGCGTTGTTCTGGTTCGACTTTTCAACGGCCAGGGCACGCACAAACGGATTGTTGGTGCCGTAGGTGCGCCAGGGGCCGTCGGGAATCTCATTCATCTCAACAAAGCGCCAGTCTACCTTGGTGTTCATTCCCAGACCAAGGTAATCGCGTACGGCGGGAGAGACATCAATGCCAGCGCCGTTGTTGTTGGCGTTCTTGGGCCGGGCGTTGCCGAACACGTATTCGATATCATCCGTCACGAAGGGGCCGCAGTCTTCCCACTGAGCGTAGCATACTCGGTTGAGATAGCGGATGGCCACCCACTGACCTTCCACGACAGATTTACCCGGCCGGACAAACTTCTTTTTAAACCATGGAATTCGAGTGCGCGCCTCGGACTTGGTTGTGCTCGAATCGATCAAATCATTATAGGGCAGCGCCAGATAAAACGGATTCTGTTTCGGTATGAAACTGGCAGGCGTGTAGTTTACCGTGCGCTTGGTCGCATCGGGATTGTCGAATCCACCATAATTCTGCTCCCAGTTCACATCCCACGAACTCTTGTTGTTCGGCGTCGGGTTGTTCGCGGTGGGCTCCTCGCCAATCCAAAAGATGGTGGCAGAGATTTCAGTTTTCCACGGGTAGATCGAATAGGAGAGCCGCGGCATCGTGGGGGCGAATACGCGAGGCGTATTGGGATTTTGAAGCTGCTGGCGCACGCCAGCCAGCCCGCTCAGCGAGGTCGTAGGGGACACGGGTGCCGGTGTCTGCGCATGTGCCATCGCTGCCATTAGGCAGGCCGCCAGAGATGAGGTAGTTTTATTCCAATCCATTCAGTTCAGGTTTTTTTGAAAAATAGCGCCGCAGTGTACCAGATTTTTATGATCCAGTTCAACCACTTCTGCGGGATGTTTGTTAAGCTGTCTTGACTAACACTAACTCACAGCGTTAGGCCGTGTCAGTATTCCATTTTCGCGTGGGGATCTCGCCGCAGTTGCCACAGGTAGCCGCAGCGAGTGAAAACTGCGAGTGGCAGCGGGGGCAAAAGCTCGCCGCCGCGCCTTGTCTGGGAGGTGCTTCTTCCAATTCACCAACCGATAGACCAAGCCGACGGCAGCAGTCTTCCAGCCGTGGGAGCACTACGGCTGTGGCAGGAATCAGTGCATCAGAAGCAGAACGAAATTTCCATGACCGCCAAGTGTGCGAAGCCAGTGCCTTTAGCGCCTCAGATTTCAATACCCGAGCGGCCGCTGGAAGCGGATGCAAACCCGCCAGCACTTCGGTCCCAATTAGGTCATGGGCGCGGATGGTGTGGGCGGGCATGAAGATGAAGTGCAGCATCTGTGTCCACCTCTTACGTCTGGAATTCGGAAACAGACGAAAATCTAGCTTTTGCCACACAAAAGCGACTAGGGTTGTCATGATCAGCAAAGTCACAAATCCTATGAGCACACTCCAGCTGTTGCCGCCAAACCGCCAGAACAGCAGGGGAATCCACACAAAGCTTATAAAGAAGACTGCCATGCAAGGGGCACGCAATGTCCCGGCCGCCAGAAGATAGCGGCGAACGGCAGCTCGCGCCCGCGGCAGGCTCAGGGATGAACGCCAGAACTCCTCGATAAGGTCCATCCGCTGGTCTTCTTTGGTCGTCGCATCGGTTAGAAATTCGGTAAGCAGCTGTGCCGCTCGTAGAGACGTGCAGTGCACCTCGATGTTAGCGGCGAGTTTTACTGTCCGCTCCTCTTGGTTGGGATGAATGGCCGCCCAATCGAGCCTTTTGCCTTCCTGGGCCTGGCCTGTTCCGATCCACAACCCTGACATATCTGGAATCACCGGCCATGGCTGCGCCACCAAGACGCTGCCCAAGGGCGGCAGAGGCCAGGTCATGGCTAGTCCCTTGAACCTGGCGGAGACCAACGGCGAGGGGTGGCTGGCAGCCCATCCCCGGCGCATCGCCCAGCTGCGCAGCACTACCGAGCCCAGGGGCAGCCAATGCAGGCACTCCAGCTGGTAGAAAAGTGTGAAAGCAATGAACAGCGTCTGTCCATCGGTGATAGGCAATGACATCCTCCTGTGCTAAGGGACATGGTTGTCCGTGCTTTCGCGTCCAAACAATTTCATGAAGACCTTTTTAAGCGCTGCAAAAGCCAGGACGAAGGGAAGGATAAGCAGCTTGCCGAATTTAGCCAGGAGGATGCCGCCTTTGGCGAGCCAGCCCGACTTCATCAAGGCAATACCTGCGCCACCCGTAATCAGTCCGGTGAGGGCGTATTGCGCCACCTTGTCGCCTTGGCGATATTCCGCATAAGACTGGCCAGCGGTGTAGCTGAAGCCGGTAAGCAGCTTTTGATAATTGGGGAGGGTGGACTGCAAGCCTTCCGGGTTCACCAGCAGAGTGACATGCATGACGCCTTTGCGGCCCAGCAGCTTGGTCAAGTAATTGATGGAGGTGCCGCCGCGTTCGCTGCGCACTTTGATGGCCCACTCTAGGTTGTGCGTAGTTTCGTTGTAGCGTGGCGGCATCGCCCAACCATCGAGATAGAGCTCGCCCAGCCCCTGCTTCACGCGCTCGTCGTTGGCCTGTTCCTGGCCTTCCTTGAGCTGCTTTAAGATGGCATCAGCATCGAGTTTGTCTTTGTCCGTGTCCTTTACATAGCCCGTTTCATCGTACTCAAAGAGCACCCACCAGCCAAGATCCTCTGGAGCGATCACCCCCAGTTCAGAATCGCCGGGAATGTTATGGGTCAGCTCTAGCATTTTCTTGCAGCCCGATGCACCTGTAAACCGGTAACCTTGTGGGATTTGAATTTCAGCCATGGTGCCCAGCTTGCCCTTGCCTGAGCGCGTCCAGCCAAAAGACTCGACCTTCTGGTTCATCTCGCGCTCCTGCTCCTGCGGCGTCAGGGGTTTGCCATCCTTTTCAGCTTTGTCCGGCTGAGGCGCGGCATGGACGAGGTAAAAACTAGCGACCAGCAGAAGCGTCAATACACGTGTGAACGAAGTTTTCATGGCACTGGGATAAAAGCTAGAGGCGCATAGGGGCCGTCCAGAGTTAAGCAACGAAGAGCAGGTATGGAAAGCAAAACCTGAGGGTGTCGGGAACAGTGGTTTCTTACTCATCACCGCCTTCATGCTATCTTTAGCCTCGAGGCAGGCGCTTCCTTTTGCCATCGCGGTCACCCGAATCACCTGTATCGAGTGATCTCGCGCCAGATCAATGCACCGTGCTGACGGCCGTTTTAGCTGCCAGGGCTTCGACTTCCACCTGGCGAAGGATTTCATCCACCTCCGCACCGGCAAGGCCGCGGGCTTCAAGAATGGAGCGATAGACATCGGCTACAAGGTCATAATAAAAGAAGCGCGCCCGATTGATGTCCGGCCGTTTCGCCAGGCGCAACAGCGCCCGATGGCCCAAAGCTTCGGCACGATCAAGGTTCTGCTCCTTGCGATAGAATTCCGCCTGTTTGCGGAGGATAAGGCCAGCAGAAGTGAGGTCTGCATCGCTGCTTGACTGCACGATTTCAAACGCGCGCTGCATCAGTTCGTTGGCCTCGTCGGTTTTCTGCGCGGCCTGCAGGCAATAGGCGAGGTTGGTCAGGAAATAACAAAAGTCGGGATGGCTATCAAAACCCACCTTTTGCACGATGGAGAGGGCTTTGCGCTGAAGCTTCTCGGCCTCGCGAACTCTGCCCAGGCTTTGCAGGAGCGAGGCATGCTTGCTGATGGCCGTCGCCACGAGGTAATGCTCCTCGCCATATTTTGATTCCAGCACTTGCACGTTACGGCGGTACACCGGTTCCGCATCGGCGAGATGGCCGTTTTGGGTAAGAACAAAAGCGAGATAGCCTAGTGCCTCGCTAGTGAGCCGGTCTTCTTCGCCGAGACTGGATTCGCAGCGAATCACAATCTGCTTGGCCAGAGCCTCCGCCTCTGCTTTGCGACCCTGAAGGCAGAAGGCATGGCATGCATTGAACTGGGCGGTGAGCCAGCTCATGGGAAATTTCGAGATGTCCGCCGCCTCTCCAGCGGCAATAAACAACAGCCGCGCTTCCTCCAAGCTTTTGTTCTTCAGCGCGACCATGCCCTTCGCAAACGTGGCGTCGAACTTATCTTCCGCCGATTGCTCCTGCGCGGCGGATGCGCTGCCCAGGTTTTCAGTTCTTCCATCGCTCCCAGCCTGCGATTCTACAGCACCCATGAAGCACACCACGGCGCATAGACATGCCGACAGCGAGCTAAGAGAGTGCATCATGGAGAGACATGTATGCGCATATTGTCTGAAACGACAAGAAAAAAGGTGGAAAGCCGCCGCTACAAGTCGGCGTCAAATGCCTAGGAAGGCGGGAAACCGTAATCTCGGAAGGTCAAAAGCTAAACGACCTGGATGAACACGGATGCACCAGGGCGATCCGGCTTAGTACTTCAAAGACCACTCTAACAGCGCCTGTGCGTCCTTCCACACGCTGGTCGCGTTGCCGTTGAGGACCACCACGATGCGGCGTTTTCCGTCGCGCTCACCGGTGGCCACAAGGCAATGCCCGGCCGCCTCGGTAAAGCCTGTCTTCATGCCGTCGCAATACTCGTAGGTGCGAAGGACGCGGTTGGTATTTTCCAGGGCGATTTTTTTCTTCCCGCCTAGCATGAAGTCGTACTTTTTGAGTTTTACGATTTCGCGAATTTCTGGGCGCTTGTCCGCCTCCTCGGCGATGCGCGCCAGATCGCGTGGCGTGCAGTATGGCTCCGACTGCCCCTCGAGTGGCGGCAAGCCGT
>JAQGPI010000520.1 GCA_028293175.1 Verrucomicrobiaceae bacterium
GCCTCCTCCATCAAAGCCGGGTTCGCTTATGCGGACATCACGCCGGACATCGGGGCCGAGCAGCCAGGGGGTTATGGCAAGAGCTTCCACAAAACTTTCCACGATGCCTGCAAAGTGCGGGTGGCGGTGTTTGATGATGGCAAGAAGCGCGCGGCCGTGGTGGGTCTCGATGCGCTGGCAGTGCCGCGAGAGATCGTGCTGGCTGCTCGCACGGGCATCCAAAAAACCTGTGGCATTGAGCCAGGAGCGGTGATGATCGGTGCCTCCCATTCACACTCTTCTGGTCCGGTGGGCATGGTGCAGCCGGGCGAGTACGATGGCGCTTCGGAACTGGTGCAGCGCCTCGCCTACAAGGAGAGCAGCATGGCGGATCGCGGCTACTTGCTGCGCCTGACCGAAGCCATCGTGCAGGCCGTGAAGCAGGCGGATGCGAGCAAGGTGCCGGTACAGCTTGGCTATGGTTTTGGCCATGAGGACAAGGTTTCCTTTAATCGCCGTCTGCGCATGAAAAACGGTGAAAGTTGGAGCCATCCAGGGCCCGGCAATCCCGATATCATTGGCTATGCGGGACCGATTGATCCGCAGGTGGGAGTGATAGGGGCTTGGGATTTACAGGGCAACCTGGTGGGCTGCGTCGTCAACTTCGCGTGTCATGCCACAACGAGTCCGGGGGGGATCTCAGCCAACTGGCCCTACTACCTGGAGAAGACCATCCAAGGAGCGATGGATTCGCATGCTCCAGTCGTGTTTGTGCAGGGCGCTTGTGGCGACATCACACAGGTGGACAACCTGAATCCTTATCCTCGGCCCAGGGGAGAGGACTGGGCTAAACAGGTCGGCGGCCGAGTAGGAGCCGAGGCCGTGAAGGCTCTGCTAATCATGCCACGCGCAAATGGGGCCGTGGTGGATTCCCGTCAGAAGACCTGGAACATCAAACGACGTGTGCCTGCTCCTGAAAAGGTGGCAAAGGCGAAAGAGATCATCGCTGCTGGCTTGCCCAAAGGCGACACCACGGACTACATGTTTGCCAAGGAAATCCTCATGCTGGATCACCTCATCAGCGTGCATCCCGAAGTGGAGCACGAGGTGCAGTCTATTCAGGTAGGGCCGGCGGTGTTCGTTTCCAATCCGGCCGAGTACTTCGTGCAGTACGGGCTCGATATCAAAAAGGGCAGCCCCTTTCCTTTCACCTTCCCTGTGGAGCTGGCGAATGGCTGCGCGGGCTACGTGCCGACTGAAGAGGCCTTCGGTCCGCATGGCGGCGGCTATGAAACTCGCCTATCTTCGTATTCCAATCTGGAGATCACCGCTGGCCGTCAGTTTGCCGAGGCAGGCATTGAATTGGCCAAATCCATGACGCCGGGCCCAGTGCCGGAACTGCCCAAGGTGCCTTTTGGCCGCGCCTGGAGCTACGGCAACCGTGGGCCGGAGTTGAAGTAGCAACGCCTCTTGCCCGCATCGTCTGTTGCGCTTAGTGCCCGTGATGCATTGCTTTGTTACAGGAACGGACACCGACGTTGGCAAAACCTTTGTCGTGGGCTTGCTGCTGGAGGCTCTTCGTCGCGAGGGCATTCAGGCCGTGGGATACAAGCCCGTGGCCTGCGGCGACCGTGCGGATGCCGTGGCGATCCTGCGCGCCTGCGATGAGCCGGACCTGACGCTGGAGGAAGTCAATCCGCTGTTTTTCAAGGCACCCGCCGCGCCGTATGTCGCCGCGCTGCTGGAGAACCGGCCCACGGATGTCGCGTTGATGAAGGAAGGCTTTGCGCATTTGGTGCAAAAGTTTCCCTGCGTGCTGATCGAGGGGGCAGGGGGCTGGGAGGTGCCACTCACCACAGAGCAGACCATGGCCGATTTCGCCCAGGAGCTGGCGCTACCTGTGATCGTGGTAGTGAACAACAAGCTCGGCGCGCTGAACCACACCATCCTGACCGTGCGCAACATCCGCGAGCGCGGCATGACCTGCTTCGGAGTGATCCTCAACCACGTGGGGGACGAACGCGACAGCGCCAGCATCTCCAACCGCGCTATGATCGAGCACTTCCTGGGCGTGCCAGTGATCGCTGAGGTGATGCATGGCGAGACGGAAATGCTGCTGCCGCACGAGTGGCCGCGGTAAAACTGCGCCGCAAATTTCAGAATTGAAGCCCCGGCTCCCTAATAATCCCTTGCTCCACCCGTTGCAGAGGGTGCAAAGTTCCACGCATGCCCGAACCGCGAGCACAGTCTGAAGCAGAGGTGTTGGTAAGGGGGGCGATGGAGCTTTATGAAAGCCCCCTCATCGCCTATGCCGCCAACATTCTTTCCGGAGACATTGATCGCGCCCGCGACGTGGTGCAGGACACTTTCCTGCGCCTCTTCCAGGCCGAGCCCGAACGTGTTCGCGACAGTCTCAAGGCTTGGCTTTACACGGTGTGCCGCAACCGTGCTTTCGATGTATTGCGCAAGGATCAGCGCCTGGACCTCGCGAGCGATGACTTCCTTACCAGCTTTAGTGATCACCGTCCCGATCCTTCTCAATCGACCGACACCTCGGAGCTCAGCGATCACGCCTGGCATCTCATGGAGCGGCTTTCAGCCAATCAACGCGAGGTCATCCGTCTCAAGTTCGTGGACGACTGCTCGTACAAAGACATCGCCCGCATCACCGGCCTCAGCATTGGTAATGTGGGCTTCCTCATGCACGTGGGCCTGCGCAAGCTGCGCGACCTCCTGACCGAAGAACTTTCTGAACATACCCATTAATTTATGAACCCGAACGATTGCGACCACCCGGACCTGACGGCGCACCTGCTAGGCGAACTCGATGCCGAGCACGCGGAAGCCATGGCCAAGTGGATCGAGTCCAGCCCTGAGGCGCGTGCCGAGGCCACCCAGATCAGCGATCTTGCCCGGTTGCTGGCGGAAACGGCGCCTGTAAGTTTTCACACTCTGCGCCCTGAGCAGCGCACCGCCGTGCTTTCTGGCCCACAGCGTGTGCGCCAGATGGTCGCCGCTGTACAGAAGCCCAAGCGCCGCGCCAGCATGCCAATGGTATGGGGTGGCGTGCGTCTTGCCGCCGCTGCGGCTATTGCGGTCACGGGTTATGTGGTCGGCGTGCATTTCGGTTCGCGTCAAGGAGGCGAAACCACAGTGGTGGCTACCCCGCCGCCCGCTGCGCCAGTGGAGAAGGAGACGCCGAAGACGCCTCCTTTCAGGGCCAAAGAAATCCCGGCCATGGTTTCCGAGGTTGCTCCCCAAAAACCTGAGCAAAAAATTCCTGCTAAGACACCGGAGGTGAAGGCCGAAACCGTCGTCGCCGCCGCGCCACCGAAGGTAGAGCCCGCCACGGTAGTGCAGCCTAAGCCCGCTGTAATCCTAGCGAGCAATGTGATTCACGGTCAGCCCTTTGTCACTGCTTCAAAGAATGCTGTGGCCTTGGTCACGCTGCGCCCTAGCGCCACCCGGCCAACCAGTACGGCAGCTTCGGAAGGTGGACCAGTGTTTGGCTCGCCGATGACCAGCACGGCAAAAAAAGACGCTGCTTCTCGTACTTCCAAGCAGCCCGATCTTTGGATCCATTCCTGGAAAGCCGACGTCTCCTCATGCCCTTGGGATGAATCCCATCGTCTGGTGCGTCTCGTCGTACAAATCCCTGGCGAGCAGGATGCCGCCAAGTCTTCCGCCAACAGCTACGCGTTGCAGATGACATTCAGTCCCGGTGCCGTGCGCAGTTTCCGCCAGCTTGGCGAACGTACCGTTCCCGCCCAGCAGGGAGATTCTCCCGCCTTCCACATAACTTGGTTTGAAGTGGTGCCCAACGGCCCCCTCCCTGAAGGCGGCACCCGTACCCTCGGCGATATCATGGTGCCCAACGCCCGCTTCACAACCCAAGCGATGGCTCCGTTCGATAGCTCCAAACTCCATGTGCTGGATCGTGGTACTTCCTGGCAGAATGCCCGCGAAGACTTCTTGTTTGAAAGCGCAGTTGTTGGCTTCGGTCTTCTGCTGGAGGGCGAAAAGGACAACGGCTCACTCAATCTCGCCATGGTCAATGATCTCGCCGAGCGTGCCAAGCTTGATGAACACAACGCGGAGCACACGAAGTTTATCAAGCTGGTGAAGGACGCTGGGCGGATGGCGGGGGTGAAGTAATGAGGACGCGTCATTCTTGACTTCTGTCCTATCCGTGGCCCATAAAGGCCGGACAAATGTCCACCATCGTTGTTGCTCAGAAAAACGGAATGGCATGCATCGGGGCGGATACCCTGAGCTGTCTGGGCTCGCTGCGTCAGAAGGCGACGCACGTGGTCAACAAGACCAAGATCGCAAAGATCGACGACACCTATGTGGGACTCACCGGCACCTCCGCCAGTTTGGTGGTGATGCGCAGCTATTTTGCCAATCCAGAGCGGCCTCGCGACTTCTCCAGCACCGAGGCCATATTTGAGACGTTCCGACATGCTCATTATGTCCTCAAGAGCGAGTACTTCATGGCCGCTGGGCCGGACAAGGACGACGAGTACGAGACCACCCAATTCTACGGACTGGCGGCTAATCAGAGCGGCATCTACGCCATCTATTCCTTCCGCAGCGCCCAGCAGTTTCATCGCTTTTGGGCGGCTGGCTCTGGCCGTGACTACGCCTTGGGAGCTATGCAGGCTGTGTTTGATCAGTGTGCCACAGCGGAAGAAATTGTCCGTGTGGGTCTCGTCGCTGCGGCAGAATTTGATAGCGCTACTGGTACACCTTTCGAAATCCACAGCGTACCCTTGGCAGAACCAGTGAAGGCGACGAAGAAAGCCGCCAAGAAGCGCAAATAGACGAAACGCGGTGCCCTAGGAGTCCTGGCAGTCGCCACACGTCTTTGTAAATACATTGTTTGCGCCAAGGTTGAACGCAAAAGGCGTGCAATGTTCTAAGTCTGTGCAACCTAGCGCGCTCCCCGCGTGCGCCTCTAAATCCCGTTCATGAAATCCTTTTTTCTCTCCGCCTTCCTGCTTACATTGCTTGGTGGTGGTCACCTCGTGGCACAAACTTCCGTGCTGGGGAAGAATTGGACGCTGCAGCGGCCCAAGCCGACTGCCGACAATTTGAAATCCATCGCGGTGAATGGCACGGCCAGCATCGTCGTGGTGGGCGGTCATGGTACCATTCTCACAGCACCAGCGCTAACGGGCACCAATGCCTGGAACCTGAATGCAGTCACCGGCTTGACCGCAGATCTTTGGGACATCGTTTATACTGGCAATGGCAACAAGTACATCGCCGTGGGTAGCTCGGGTACTATTTTGACGGCTACCGACACGCTGTCTACCACCCCTGCTGGCCTGACGTGGACGGCTATCGCTACCTCCACAGCGGACGCCGCCAAGTTGAATCCCACGGACCAATACAATGCGGTGGATTCCAGCGGTTCCGTCGTGGTCGCAGCAGGCGCAACCGCTGCGGGTGGTGGCGTAGTGGCCATATCCACGGACGGCGGCACGACGTGGGTACGTCGTCTCGTGGCAAGTTCCACCAGCCTTAAGGACGTGACATTTCAGAATTCAACACTGTGGGCTGTCATGGATGGTTACCTGCTGCGTTCTACCAACGCCGGAGTGAGCTGGACCAAGTTCACGCTGGGCACGACCACCACCGTCACAAGCGTCGCCTATGCTGTTCCCGCTGCGCAATCCACCTCGCCTGCCCTGAATGTCACCGGCTCCACGAGCTTCATCGCCATCAATGGCGGCACGTTGAACATAGGCACGGCGCCCGCCAATCTTGCAGTGGTTTCGACAGGTACGGAACTCATTGGCGTCACCCGCGCTGGAGCCCTCGTGCACTCCGACAACGCCGGGGTTTCTTGGGGCACGCTTAGTGCCACTCAAACGACGCCCTTCAACAAGGCCACCAGATTCGGCAGCACCTATGTGGCCGTGGGTGATGGCGGTGCCATCCGGTCCTATGTGCTGGGAGGCAACTGGACCGCACTCACGAATGTGGGCTCCATCCTGCCCGCCAATGGCATTGCCTGGAATGAAAAGGTGGGCGCGGATTCGCTGATCGTGGCAGTGGGCAAGGGCATCACTTGGACCTCGGCCGATTCGGGCGTGAGCTGGACAGAGCATATTCAGACCATGCCTAACACGACCACTCCGATGACCATGTATGCCGTGATGTGGAGCGGCAGCTATTTCGTAGCGGTGGGCAATGGCCTGTGGGTCTCCTCGGATGGTGTCTCTTGGACTTCTCAACAAACACCGCCTACCCCCGGCGCCGTGTATGCCGTTTCCCGTCTGAACGGGACGCCGTATGCCCTGGGCTATGATGCAACAAAGAAGCTGGTGAATGTCTCGGCTGGCGATCTTCAGGGTTATGCTTGGTCCACCTTCACGGCCATCCCTGGCGCTCAATGGGCCATGCTTGGCCTTACCAAATCCGACGCAGGATTGTACGTGGCGGCGGGTTGGGGCGGACGGGTGCTTATCAACACTTCCCCAGGGATCAAGGCTTGGTCGGCTTATACCGTAGCTCTGACTGCGGGGGAAGATTTCACCGATGTTCTATGGGATAACAATCAGTTTACGGCGGTGACGAGCAAGGGTGGCATCTGGACCAGCACCAACGGCAGCGCCTGGGTGAAGCGGATGACCGCCTCGCAGCCGCTGTGGTGCATCACCCGGGTGAAGCATGCTGCCGGCAGCGGCAAGGACGACCAGTTCATCGCCGCTGGCAATCACGGCCTGCTGGTGACTTCTTTCAATGGCCAGGAGTGGCAGGAGTCCGATACTGGCTCCTCGCAGTTCACGAACCAGATCCTTTCGATGCCATCTACCGAGGTTAAGACCATCACGCATACGGACAGTCAGGTGGTCACCACCGTCACTACGTCGTACACGCTGGATACAACGGCGCACACCCTTACCACCAATGTCAAACGTGAGACCGCCACCTCGCCGATCACCCGCGTCGAAGAGATCACCACTCTCAACAGCAATCCCCAGGTGGAAAGAACGCGGACGGTTTCGAATACCACGGGCACGGCTAATGTGGTGACCACTAACGACACTCCGAGCACTGTGGATTCACAGGCAACCACCGCCCCTGCTACGACGGTAAGTTCGACCACTGCTACCACGAAGGATACCGCTGCCCCGGCAACCGTACAAGGTGCTAGTACAGGCGAACTTCTCATTGCGGCCGGTGGCTATGGTTCCTTCCGCACCAGCACCGGCACGCCGCCTGTGCAGCCAGATGTGAGTTTTGAATTGGCCAGCTCTACAGCCTCAGAGAACGGCGGCAGTTCGGTGGTGAAGGTCAAGCTCTCGGCTCCCAATCCATTTCCCGTAACTGTGACGTTCGGCTTTGGCGGGACGGCCCCGACCACCACTTACAAGCGGTCGGTGGCCAGCATCACCTTCCCGGCGAATACTTCCCCGGATGATGCCCTGGTCGATTCCACGGCCTCGCAGAGCTTTACCATCACCCCAGTTCAGGATTCAATTGATCGGCACAATGCCACCGTCGTCATTTCTATCGCCAGTCTCACGGGGGATGTAAAAAAAGGTGCTATTCCTGCCCATACCGTGACAATCAATGATGACGAGCATGCTCCCAACGTAAATGCCACCATGCCTTCATCCCTGGTTTATATCGGCGATTCCGTCACCCTGAATTCCACCGCCACCTACACCGGCGCTCCCACTTGGCAGTGGCAGAAGAACGGCGTCAACATCGCCGGGGCCACTCAGCCTTACTTTCTCATTCCCAGCGTCACGCTCGCAGACGCAGCCACTTATGCCGCCACCGGCAAGAATGCAGCAGGTATCGGCACCAGCGCCCCTGTGAAGCTGTCGGTGCTCGATCCCGCAAACCAGATTGTCACGGCTAAAACCAACGGAGGCACGTATCCGACGCTGACCGTCAGGACGGCGGGTACAGGTCTTTCTTTCCAATGGCAGAAAAATGGCGCGGACATCAGCGGTGCCACCGCCGGTAGTCTGCTTCTGACTAGCACCACAGCTGTAAACAACGACATCTTTAAGTGCGTGGTGACATCTGCGGAAGTCAAATCCGCAGGGGGAGCGGTGATCCAGCCTGCCGTGACCTTGCCGTCAGGTACCTTCACATTGATTACTGTGGCTGGACAGCCCTCCATTACGACTCCTTCCATGGGCGTTGGACAGGTGGGCAAGGTATATACCTTCCAGCCTGTGGCGGCACCAGCCGCCTCTCTATGGACTATCACGGGCCTACCTGCCGGCCTAACATACGTGAGCAGTACGGGGACCATCAGCGGCACGCCCACAAGGGCTGGTACTTTCATCGTCAAGTTCCAAGCCTCCAATGCCTTTGGGACTCTAGCCCCTTTGACCGCGCCCCTCGTAATAAAGGCGCTTCCTTTGAATGCCGTGGGCACTTACATGGCCATCGTGGATGCAAATGACACCGTGAACCTCGGCCTGGGTGCACGACTCGATGTCGTCACCACCACCGCCGGGGGCTTCACCGGCAAGCTGGTGGAAACAACCGGCAGCTACCCTTTCTATGGCACGCTAGGGGGTACCAATTCTCTCCTGCGCAGCGCCGTCGTCCAGCTTCCTGGCAAGCGCATCGATTTCAATCTGAACAGCGACACTGGAGCGTTCTCTGGAACGGTCACGGCGAACTTGATCACTGCCAGTGCTATCGGCTGGCGCAAGAGCGCGGCAGGGGCTAATCGCGTGGGCAATTACACCATCGCTCTCAATCCTGCAGCGAATACCGATGGAGCCAGTTACGTCATGTTTGCCATCAAGAGCACAGGCGATATCACCATCTCAGGTAGACTAGCCAATGCCAACGCTTCCCCCTTCACCACGTCAGCCTTCGTCGGCCCCAATGGCGAGCTGGGCCTGTTCCAACCCGTTTTCACGGGTACCAACAACATCAATAAAGGCTCGGTGCAGGGGCGCATGCAGTTGAACCAGGACCTAGTGTCACCCTTTGTGAACAACGCCATCATTGGCGACGTGGACTTCGCCATCATCAATGCCCCCGCGGTTCTGCCTACTGTGGCCTCTTACACTGTGGATGGGGGGCGCTATATCGCCCCTGCGGCGGGCAAAATCGTGATGAACCTCACCCCGGGGGGAAACAACGCGAGCCTCACTTTCCTGGGAGCCGACTTGGCCACAGATTCGCGCAATCCTGATGGTCTTTTCACCATTACTTCCCCTGCCAAGGTGATTCCGCCCAGCAGCAACGTTGCGGAAACCGCCTTGGAATTCGTGCCTTCCACAGGCGCGTTCAAAGGTTCTTTCCAACTGTTTGATAACGGCATTCCCCGCGCTGCTCAGTTCTACGGTGCGCTCATCCGTCCCGGCGGTTTATCCGTCATGATCGGCAAAGGGTTCTTTGTAGTGGGTGCTCTGTCGCCCGCCACAGGCGTCCTAATTGGCTCGGTGAACTTGGCTCCCAATTGATCGGTGGTAATAGAGCGGGAGGTGATTCCGTTGTTTCACACCGCCGCCTATGCTGAATCCCTTTCCGTTACTCCTACGCTTGTGCCTCAGCATGTGGCTGCTGGCCGACGGTTCCGCAGCGGGCAAGATCGACTTCCAGCGGGATGTGCGTCCGATCTTGTCAGACCGCTGTTTCAAATGCCACGGGCCGGATGTGGACAAGCGCAAGGCAGGGCTTCGGCTGGATGTGCGCGAGGACTCCCTCAAGCCTGCCAAATCAGGCGAGCATGCCGTGGTGCCGGGAAAGCCCGATGCCAGCGAACTGATAGCACGGATTTTCTCAGCGGATGAGAAGGAAATCATGCCGCCGCCGGAAATGAAGAAGCCGCTCAGCGGGGAGCAGAAAGTCATCTTGAAGCGCTGGATCGCCGAAGGCGCGGAATACCAACCGCACTGGGCCTATGTGAAGCCGGTAACGCCTTGCTCGCCGCCTGTGAAGCAGACCGCATGGGTGCGCAATCCCATCGACGCCTTCGTTCTAGCGAAGCTTGAGGCCAGCGGCATGCGTCCTGCTGCACCAGCCACACTACAGGCTCTCGCCCGCCGCGCCGCCCTTGATTTGACCGGTCTGCCGCCTCCTCCTGAAGCCCTCGCTGCCTTCATCAGAAACCCCACTGACAACGGCTACGAGGCTTTTGTTGACTCTCTGCTCGCCTCACCTCATTACGGTGAACGCTGGGCGCGGCGTTGGCTGGATCTTGCCCGTTACGCTGATACCAATGGCTATGAGAAGGACCGTCAACGGAGTGTCTGGCCCTATCGCAATTGGGTGGTGAAGGCGCTGAATGCGGACATGCCGTTTGATCAGTTCACCATTGATCAGCTTGCTGGCGATATGCTGCCCGCTGCGACGCCGGACCAGATCATTGCCACCGGCTTTCATCGCAATACCATGCTGAATGAGGAAGGCGGTATCGATCCGCTGGAATTCCGTTTCAATGCGATGGTGGATCGTGTGGGCACCACTGCCACCACTTGGCTGGGTCTGACGATGCAGTGCTGTCAGTGCCACACACACAAGTACGATCCCATTCTGCACACCGAGTTCTACGGCATGATGGCCTTCCTCAACAACGCCGACGAGCCGGACTACGACCTGCCTGATGCCGCCGAAGCCGCCCAATACCAGAGCCGCCTGAAGCAGGCAGAGGCCTTGTTTGCGAAGCTGCCAGAGCAATTCCCCGGTGGGAAAGTCGAAGCGGGAAAAGCCTTCACCGCATGGCTGGCGGACAAGCAGAAATTGGCCGTCACTTGGACCTCTCTCAAGCCTTTGGAAGCGAAGAGCAACATGCCGCTGCTCACAGTCCAGCCGGACAACAGCATTCTCGGCTCCGGAGACATCACGAAGACGGACACCTTTGACCTAACCTATAAGATGGCGCAAAAGCACGTGACTGCCATCCGCCTGGAAGCATTGCCCGACGACAGCCTGCCCAGTCATGGCCCCGGCATGTGCTATTACGAAGGGCCGAAGGGCGACTTCTTCCTCGGCGAATTCAAAGTGATAGTGAATGGTAAGCCGGTGAAATTCACGGCGGCCTCAGAAAGCTATTCAAAGAACAACTTTGGTAACAATCCGGTCACTGCCCTGCTGGCTGTGGACGGTAATCCAGAAACAGGCTGGTCGTGTGCGGCGCGCTATGGCGAGCGCCACGAGGCGGTCTTCGTGCCTGCCGAACCGCTGACTGGGGGCGAGGTCAAAGTGCAGATGCTCATGGGCCGACACTTCGCGGCTACGCTGGGCCACTTCCGCATCTCGGTGACGTCTGAAAGCAAAGCCGTTAAAGCCCAGGATCTGGACGATAGCCTTGCGAGACTGCTGACCCTGCCTGCTGACCAGCTTGTGAGCGCTGATCGCGACAAGTTGTTCCATGCGTTCCTGCTCAAGGAACCGAAGCTGGAGAAAGCCACGGCGGAGATCAGGAAGCTACGCGAGCCGCCTGCGGCCGCCACTACGCTGGTGATGCGCGAGCGCCCTGCCAGCCATCCGCGCCCCACCTTCCGCCATCATCGCGGCGAGTTTGCCCAGCCCAAGGAAGCGGTGGAACCAGTGACTCTGTCGGTGCTTCATCCCTTCGCCAAGAACCTTCCGAAGAACCGCCTGGGCTTTGCCGAGTGGCTGGTCTCGCCGGACAATCCACTGACACCGCGTGTGGTGATGAACCGCCAGTGGGCAGCGCTTTTTGGCACCGGCATCGTCAAGACCGTGCAGGACTTTGGCTATCAAGGCGAACTGCCCAGCCACCCCGAATTGCTCGACTGGCTGGCCTCGGAGTTCATCAAGCAGAAGTGGTCAATGAAGGCGATGCACAAGCTGATGGTGATGAGCAGCACCTACCGGCAAAGCTCAGAAGGGAAGACACCGGAGCGCGATGCCGGGAATCGCTTGTTGTCGCATTTTCCGCGCACACGACTGGATGCGGAGATCATCCGCGATGCCATGCTCAGCGCCTCTGGGTTGCTCACGGAAAAGCTCGGCGGCCCCAGTGTTTTCCCGCCCCAGCCAGACGGCGTGATGGAAGTGGCCTACGGCAAGTTCAGCTGGAAGACCAGCACCGGGCCGGACCGCTATCGTCGCAGCCTTTACACCTTCATGAAGCGCACGGCGCCCTTTGCGCTTTTCACCACGTTTGACGGTCCTACGGGCGAAGCCTGCCTTGCCGCGCGTGAGACAGCTAACAGCCCGATGCAGGCACTGGCTGGATTGAATGATGTGGTGGTGACAGAGGCCGCGCAGGCCCTGGGCCGCGTGCTTGCTGCTTCATCCGTAAGCGATGAACAACGTGTGACCTTGCTGTTTCAGCGGGCGCTCTCGCGTGATCCTGATGCGGGTGAGCGTGAGATGCTGCTGCCATTTGTTAAAACCCAGCGCGCGCGTCTCGCGGCTGGTAAGTTGGATGCCGTCAAGATTGGCGGAGCCCCGGGCACCACGATGGATGCCGCCGCCTGGACGCTGGCCGCTCGCAGCGTCTTTAACCTCGACGAGTTCCTCACCAAAGGCTGATCCATGTTCGCCCCTACTTACTTCTCCCGCCGTCATTTCCTCAAGGACTGTGGTGTAGGCCTTGGCAAGATTGGCTTGGCAGGTTTGCTGGCGGATTCGTTCGCGGCAGAGCCCGGCAATGTGCTGGGAGCCAGAGCCTCGCATTTTGCACCGAAGGCAAAGCGTGTGATCCACTTGTTCATGGCAGGTGCTCCAAGCCAGTTGGAGATGTTCGACTACAAGCCCGCGCTGACCAAGTACGAGGGCAAGCCGATTCCGCCTGAGGTAATCGGCGGGCAGCGTTATGCCTTCATTCGGCCTGATGCTGCGGCGCTGGGGCCACGCTTCCAATTCAGCAAGCATGGCCAGTGCGGGGCGGAACTGGGCGAGACGCTGCCACATCTAGCGGGCATTGTTGATGACATCACCATTATCAAATCTGTCCACACCGAGCAGTTCAATCACGCCCCGGCACAGATCTTTTTCCAGACTGGCTTTGCGGTTCCCGGCCGTCCCAGCATCGGCTCCTGGGCCTTGTACGGCCTAGGTGCGGAGAGCCAGAACCTGCCTGCCTTCGTCGTAATGAGCACCGGCTCCGGCCTCAGTGGCGGCAGCGCGCTCTTCTCCAGCGGCTTCCTGCCTTCGGTGTATAACGGTGTACGGTTCCGTAATACCGGAGATCCGATCCTGGATGTCTCGAGCCCTCCAGGCATTGATGCGCGGGTGCAGCGCGAGTCGCTGGATTTGATTGGCGGGCTCAACCGCAAGCGGCTGGGTGCCGTGGGTGATCCGGAGATAGCCACGCGCATCGCGGCTTATGAAATGGCCTTCCGCCTGCAGACTTCCGCGCCGGAACTGACGGATCTGAGCAGCGAATCCAAGGCCACGCTCGACATGTACGGCTGCGATCCCGACAAACCCTCGTTTGCGCGCTCATGCTTGTTAGCCAGAAGGATGATGGAGCGCGGCGTGCGCTATGTGAACATTTTCCATGAGGGCTGGGACGCTCATTCCAATGTGGAGGGCAACGTGCGCACCAACTGCAAAGCCACGGACCAGGCCAGCGCTGCGCTGGTGATGGACCTGAAGCAACGCGGCCTGCTGGACGACACTCTGGTGGTCTGGGGCGGCGAATTTGGCCGCACGCCGATGGTGGAATCGAATTCCGCCCTCGGGCGTGCATTGGGTCGTGACCATCATCCCCAAGCTTTCACGGTCTGGATGGCCGGCGGCGGCATCCGCAAGGGCTTTACCATGGGAGAAACGGATGAGATGGGCTTCAACATCGTGGAAGATCCGGTGAGCATCTTCGACCTCCAGGCGACCATTCTGCACCTGTTAGGTTTCGATCACGAGCGCCTCACCTTCCGTACCCAGGGCCGCGACTTCCGCCTCACGGATGTGCATGGCGAGGTGATCAAGAAGATCCTGGCTTGACCTCAGGCCTTGCCCGACTGCCGGTACAGTGTATCAACCACGTTGCGCACGTACTGCTCGTCGCTGAGACCGAACACCGTTTCTTCGGGGAACTTCACCTTGCTGCGGAAGCGGGTGGCCATCTCACCAAAGATTTGGATCACCGCCTCGATTTGCAGTTCCTCGCGTCGCACTAACGCAGCGAGGGCAAGCTGGGCTTCATCGGGTGTGATCTTCTGGCGCAGCCGCGCCTCCAAGTGCGGATGCTGGCGGAAGCTGTTGTACTTGCCGCCCAGCAGGCCTTCGATATCGGGCGGCGTAGCCTTCACCGTGCGCACCACCACGGTGCCTGCGGCAAGATCGCCCACACGCTGATTGCGGCGGCTGAGCAGGCAGAATATGCCACCCACCGCGTACAAAAACGGCAGCATGTCCACGATGCGCAGCAGGTTGCGAATGATCACTTGGCTGGGGCGCAGGCGCAGGCCACGCTCATCCATCACACGGATGCCCAGCACGCGTTTACCGATGGTCTGGCCGTTAAACAGCAGTTCGCAGATGGACCCATAACCGAAGCTAATCAGGAACTGGCTGAGCAGCATTCCCGCAGCGCCAGCGTCGTTGGAGACCGCGCGGAGAATGCCCATTGCCAAGCTTAGCACCTTGCCGATGGCGAGCATGACCACGAGATCAACGGCCAGCGCCATGGCGCGGGTGATTGGACCTGCCAGCGGCAGCGCGAAAGCCACGCCCTCAGGGGTGGCAATGTGCAGTGTGGCGATGGTAGAGCGCGCGTTCATTGTTCCGCCTCCTCCTCAGGTCCCGTCTTCCTGCCGCAGTACCAGTAAAAGGCGACGAGGATCACCAGCTCGATGCTACCGAAGGTGATCTTCAGCCAGTACGGCAGCACGGGGGCGTGATACTGCGAGAAGAAGGCCTCAATAATGCCCGCCCATACGAGCATGAGGGCCACGCCGCCAATGAGCGTGGCGAGATCCGGCACAATCATGCGCAGACGGGTGCGCATGCCATCGCGGGTGCCCCAGCCTATCAATGCCCGCGCGAGGACGAAGCCCGCCTGTCCACCAATGAGGATGGCTGGAATTTCGAACGAGCCATGCGGCAGCAACCAGCCGAGAAGGAAAACGGTCTGCCCATCGAGCATGTAATCGAGGCAGACGGCACCCAGGATCACGCCGTTGTAAAACAGCAGCAACGCGGTTCCGATGCCCCAGGTCAGGCCGAAGGCCATGGCCTTGATGCTGACGCCAATGTTGTTGGCCATGAGCTGTGCTGAGAATGAACTCTTGCGCTCCTCCAGCATTTTTTGTTTGTCATTGTTCGCTGTCTCTTCATCAGCCACCCGTTGCGAGGGCGTCTGGTGGGCAACATGAGGGAAAGGCGCGAGTGCGACTTGCCGTCCATCCGGATCGGCAACCAGCAGAATGCCGCCCACTAGCATGCCTATGAGAGTGAGTGCTACGGAGAGATTGAAGGCCCACATCTGACGGCGGAACGTCCGCGGCAGGGTGCGCAGGAACCAGTGTAGGGGACGGAAGCGGCGCACATATGTCTGCGAACTGTGAATCTCGGAGTAGCCGCGCGCCACGAGGGTTTCGAGGTAGTTGCGCAGCTCTGGCTCCGCGTTGGCCTGTCCCACGCGGGCGAGATCGGAGCAGGCTCGTTGAAACAATCCTAGCACGCGACGGCTCTGTTTGAGGTCGGAGAGATCCAGCAACCGCGCGCGGATTTCATCGAGCGCCTTCTCTAGCTCCTGCCAGTACGGGCGTTCCTTCTCCACGAAGCGTGCAAGGTCGATGATCATGAAAGGAAGGAAGAAAGGTTCATAGCAACTGCCTCTTCTTCACGTTGAGATACTCGCTCACCACATTGGCGATGAGCGTTTCCTGAAGGCTGGAGGTAAGATGCACGCCGCACTGCTTAAGATCCCGCGTGGTCTCCTGCAAATCGCTCCACATCATGTGGCCCGCCATGCGATGATAAAGATCATCCGCGTGGGCGATGCTGTCATTGCGGTGAAACAAGGGCTGGAACTCCTTTGAGCCCAGTACATGCACCAGCACCACATGGCGGCGCGCGGCTTGACGCGTGGCATCAAGGAAGGATTCAGACAACCAGGGTTCGCCCAGATCAGTGAGCACAATCAACAACGAGCGGTGGCGCAGGCGGTTGCCAATGCTGACAAACAGCTCGTTGAAATCGGGGCTCACAATGTGTGGCTCCAGCGTGTAGAGCGCATCTCGGCAGGCGTTGTAATGCGCCCGGCCGGTGCTGGCGGGAAGCGTAGTGTGGACCTGATCACTGAAGGTCATTAGGCCGAAGCGGTCGCCCTGTTGTTCGGCCGCCAGGGCCAGCACTAGCGCGGCCTGGATAAAGCGCTCGCATTGGGTCTTGGGGGCAAAGGGATCTTTCTCGCCGGTGCCCGGAGGCACCTCCAAAGGACGGGCGCTGCGGCGCGAAATATCGAGGATCACATGGATCTCCTGAGTGCGCTCTATCTGATGCATCATCGTCACTGGCAGGCGGCGCTTGGCGGTCCCTTTCCAATAGATGTCATTGTAACTGTCGCCGGGCGCATAGCTGCGCAGTTGCTCGAACTCGCGGCCCTTGCCCAGCTGGCGCACCTGATGAATGCCCGTGGCGCCTTTGCGGAAGAACAAGGGCGCGAGCAGGTTGCGTTCGCGGCTGAGATCCGGATACACGCGCACCTCGCACACGCAGTCCACCGCGCCGCGCATGTCCCATAGGCCGAGCTTGGAGGGCGTCTCCAAATGACAGCGTGGGATGGTGTAGGACCCGCGCTCCAGCGCCTGCACCTTCCACATCGGCTTGGCAGCGCTGCCGTCCGCAGGCATGAACAAAGCGGCTTCCGGCGACTCGACACCCAGCTGTCGCGGCAGCGGCAAGCCGATGCGCAGGGCTTTGATTGGCTGGCCTTTGTTTGTGATGACCCCATCCAGATCGAAGATCTTGCCCTTCGAGGTGCGCAGCAGTGGCGGCAGCTCCACCTTGATCCCATCGAGCTGATGCGAAGAGGTCAGTGCGTCCACAGCGGCAAGGCCCACGACGGCCACGCCCGCGAGCACCAGCAACTCTAGCGGCGCCCCGGCCATGCCCAGCACCAGCCACGCTGGTACGATGACCAGGGCGACGATCCAGAGCAGGCGTTTGGAAGGGACGAATGACATGGGGGAATAAATCAGCGCGGCACCGGCACCATCTCCAGCACACGGCTGACGAGTTCGCCGATGGTGAGACCTTCGATCTCATACTCAGGCCGCAGTATCAGACGATGCCCAAGCACAGGCTCGGCAAGAGCGCGGACATCATCGGGAGAAACGAAGTCACGCTGGTCCAGCGCCGCACGGGCGCGGCTGGCAAGGATGAGCGCGATGGTAGCGCGAGGGCCAGCGCCCACCAGCACTGCTTCATGCTCACGCGTCGCACGCACGAGATCGACCACGTAGCCTACCAGTTCCTCGCGCACGGTGATTTGTTCCAGTGCTGACTGCATAGCTTCGATCTGATCAGCGGTGATCACCGCTTGCACGGCACCGGATTGGAGTACTGTTTGAGGGGCTTCATGGCCTAGCAGACGGCCCGCAAGAGAAAGCTCTTCGTCGCGTGACGGATACTCCATCTTGAGCTTAAACATGAAGCGGTCCTTCTGCGCCTCGGGCAGGGGATAGGTGCCTTCATACTCAACGGGATTCTGGGTGGCGAAGACGGTGAAGCTGGCCGGAAGCTCGTGCGTTTCGTTGTCAATCGAGACGAGGCGCTCTTGCATGGCCTGGAGCAGCGCGGACTGCGTTTTAGCCGGTGCTCGGTTGATTTCATCGGCTAACAGGAAGCTGGTAAAAACCGGGCCTTTGACCAGCTTGAACTCGTTCTCCTTCAAGTTGAAGACGCTGGTGCCGGTGATGTCCGCAGGCATGAGATCGGGCGTGAACTGTACGCGGCCAAATTCCGTGCCGAGCACCTGTGCGAGAGTGCGCACTAGGAGCGTCTTGCCGACGCCGGGCACGCCTTCCACCAGCACATGGTTGCGAGTGAAGATGGCGATGAGCGAATGATCAATCACCGACTGCTGGCCAATGATCACTTTGGCAATCTCGGCGCGTGCGGCGGCAAGGGTCTGTTTGAGGTCGTCGAGTGAGGCGGTCATGGAGGAGGGATGGTTGAAGGAAGCGGAGCGGCGGGCTGTGGCCGCGCTGGATACAAGGTGTCGCGGATTTGACCGTAGGCCTGGGCGGCATGTTTCTGGCTCTTGAAGGTGTCGAGGAGGGCGCGGGCTTTGGCGCGGCGATCAGCCGGCACGGTACCTGCGGCGGCCTTGGTTTCCTCCCAGATGTCCAGGCTTTTAGTGAGAAGTTTGGAAGGGCTGATGCCACGCCGCAGCAGGCCTTCCAGGCCGGAGGCGGTACTTTGCCCGGCCACGGCATCCGCGCGCCAGTGGCCCAGGTCTTCATCCGTGTTCGGCGGTACGAGGCTGATCGCATTGCGCCAAATGAAGAGGGCAAACAACAGGATGCCACCCAGGAAAAGCCCATGCATGCGGTAGCGCCTCGCCAGCGTCATGATGCCGTCTTGATCACCGATGGAAGCCCCCAGATGGGTCTCTTCAAAGATGACCGTGGAGGGATTGCCTAACAACCAGCTTAGGAATGCGGTGCTCGGTCCTTTCCATAGAGCCTCGTTGCTGAGGAAGTAGCGATCCGTACAAATGACCACAGACCCCGCCCCTAGCTTGCGCTCCATGACCATGTTACGCTTACCTTTGGTGGCTATGACGTGCCAGGGCGAAGGCTCCACTGGTTCCAGGTTCTTCTGGGGTTCAACCTCCAGATCGCTGGATTTCGCTGCCTTCTCGGTGCTGAACAGCTTCTCCCAGCCTGCCTTCCAGTCCTGGGTGGGATCATCATCCAGAAACACATTGCTGAACCACGGGGGCGTCTCTCCTTTGGCGAGCGGCGCATCAGGCTCAAGCACTAACGGCGAGCCCTCCTTGCTCATATAGAAAAACTCCCGTGACTTCGCGCTCACCTTGAGTAGCCCGGCCATGGAGGGGGTCTCTTCATGAGGCTTCACCGGCAGCTTTTTGCCGTCTTTCTTTTTGGCGTCTTTTTTGGGTTCGTCCTTGGGCTTCTCGGTTTTTTTTCCCGGATCACCCTCGCCTACAGGCTTCCCCTTGGCCTTCTCATCGTCTTCATCCTCCTGGTCCACTTCCTCTTTGGCCTCTTTGTAGGCCTTGTTGACGTGGCCCATCTCGGCGGTGGGATTGAGCGCAATCACGAGCCTGCCGCCGGCGGCTGCGAAGCGCGCCAGCGACTTGGCATCCAGGGCATCCTTGGTGGCAAAGCTGCGAGGGGTCATGCCGCATACCAGAAGTGTCTGGCGCGGGGCACCCTGGAGCTTTTCAAGAGGATCGAACTGGCGTACGCACTTGATCCCCGGAAGGCCGGCCACGGATTCAAACAAGGCGCGGGTGCCCAGCGGATCAGCGCGCAGGCTTGAGTAGGCCGGGTAGTTTTCGCCAGTGTCAAAGCGTGCGCTGAGCACGCTTATCAAAGCAATAAAGCCGATGATAAGAGTCCCGGCCAGGACGAGCCAGGCACCAGTGCGGGTGCGTGGGCGATTAGCGGTTGGGCCCATCGGTGATAATGTGCTGATGGTTGTCGCGGAACTGATCAAGCAGTTCGCGGGTGACGTCGTGCCAGCCGTACCAGGCCCAGTCGAAGGTTCTTACAGAATCGCTGAAACGGCTGCGTAGTTCATCATGACCCCGGGCGCGCATGGAGAGTTCACGCACATAGTCGCCATTTGATTTGGAACGCACGATGCCGAGCATCTTGCGTTCACCGAGATGAGCCAGCGTGGCCAAGAAGAGGGCCCTCATGGCGAGACGGAACTCTCCCGCATTGATCTTCTCTTCCGCCAGTCGCAGCCATTCGTTTTCCGGCAGTTGAGTGGCCACGACCTGATCGCTTTCTAGGTTCACCGCAGGCGTTGTGTCCGCGCGCGCCGGCACTGGGGGCAGGTGGCGCCACTGACGGATGAGCAGCGCCACAAGAAACACGCCCAATAGTGCGAGCAACCCCTTCAAGATCAGGTTCACCGTGTCTGCCCAAGGTGTGGCCTGAGTTAGTTCATTGTCGCCAGGGTGAGAGTTGTTCATGTCGCGCAGCCACGCTTTGATTTTTTCCTTCAGCCAGCCATCGAACAGATTGCCGATGGACTTTCCCACGCTGCGGCACCATGCGCCGACGGTATCAATGAAGTCTTCGAGCCAGCCCTTCTCTTGGTCTTTGGCCGTTTGCTTGTCACGCGGCATGCGCCATTGGAAGATGTCTTTCTTCAGCACTTCCTGGATTTGCTTCTCGAGCCGTACGGAGTCCAGCCGTGTGGAAGGCGCTGGCGCTGGTCGCCCGGTTCCGAGAATAGTTTTGACCGGTTGTTCCAGCCCGGAAGCGGTTGTGGACGGCGTCGCCGTTGTCGTGGATGGAACCGCAAGGCTCATCAGAGCCAGGAGGGCCATTACGGGCAGGCTGGAGGCACGGAAGGCGGTCTCGATGTCCTCGCCATTGCGCCGGGACAGGCTGTAGAAGCAGCGCAGCACATGCAGGGCCTTCACGAAGGGGCCAACCACCAGATAAGTGGCAGTAAGAGTGGCGGTGAAGATGCCGGTGCTCAGCATCATCATCGGATTGCGCGAGATCTCATTTTCCGTGCCGGTGAACATTTTTGCCACAGTCGCCACCAGCAGGGTGCCGGAGTACCAGTTCAGCCAGACGACAAGCGCCAAGACGAACATGATGATGAATAGGCCATGATTCTGTCGCTGGCGGTAGTTGGACTGCATTAAGGCGGTGCGCACGAGGTCGCGGGTGCGACCACCCTTTCGGAAGGTGCTGAGGGCGAGGACGGATACATTGTGATACGCTGCATAGGCCCAGCCGAAAGGCAGCATGGCCACCAGTGAGAGGCATAAGACCCAGGGCGCGGTACAGTGGATTAGCGCCTGGGAGGTGATGAAGCGCAGCCTGCCACGGAGGGCCATTGGCGGGGGATGGTCGTCACCTCGCAGTTGCCGCAGCAGGTGGTCGGCGAACACCGCCTGCGCGATCTTCATCCACCAGTAAAGGAGGGCCAGCATCAGCGCCGATCCCGGCAGGCGCTCGGGGGCGCTGGCAGCCCGGCTCATGTCACTGGTGAAATGCAGCAAACCGATGGCAAAGGGAAGAGTGCCTACAAACCACCACGTCCATGCCACCACGCCGCAGTTGCGTACCAGTTGGGTGGCTTCCTCCACCGTGTGCAACAATGGCTGCTCGGGGCGTTTCGGGCGGCGCATCATGGCATGAACTTCTCCCAGATGGTGCCCTCGTGGAAGTTGGAGGGAAGCTCAAGCAGCGCCCTCCCCAGGAAGTAAGTGGTGAACCACAGTCCTAGCAGTCCCAGCAGGCACTGGCCGGTGACCGAATGGATGAACCAATCGCGTTTCTTAACCGCCTTCACCCCCGTTTTTTCCAGCAGGCAGGCGGAGCAGTACATGCGCCGGTTGACTGGTGTCACGCACTCACGGCAAAACGCCTTGCCACAGCCCACGCATCGCGCCGCAGCCTCGCGGCGTGGGTGGTTGAAGCAAATGGCGCGTGAAGCCAGCAGAGGCGGTGAAGTCTCCGTCATGATGCTGAAGGGGGCCGGTATTTGGCGTCCGAGGAGGGTGCCGCGGGCATCACCGGCGACAACGGTTGCAGAGGAGGTGGTGCGACGATGGTTGGAGTCTGTTGGCGCAAGACCGAAGGCAGCCCCAGCAGGGCAAACAGGATGTTCAGCGCGCCCACTCCGATTAACAGCCATGCCGCCCAGCTCAGTTCATCGAAACCCGCGTTCGCCATCCAGTTCAGCAACCGCATTTCGATATCGTCACTAAAGGTCCTCTTGCGAGCTTTTATCACTTCGGTGGCGATTGAGACGCTGGCATAGATGTAAATACCGAACGCCAGGATCAGGCTGAAGACGTAGTTGACGGCCACGGCCCATAGTGTGCCCTTGAGAGCGGGGGGCAGGTCCACTCGGGTGCTGCGCATCAAGGCGACAACCAGCATGATGCCGGCACCCCCCGCAAAGGTTACGTCGGCAACAAAGTAGAGGAAGCTTTTCACAAACACCTCCCCAGCGGTCAGGAAGCCCGCCAGCATTAGCAGCAGGAATCCCCAGCGCATGAGCGGTGAGCCGGTGAAAGGAGCCTTGCTTTGCAGCAGCGGAGCGACTGAGAAGACGGAGCCCGTGCCATTAGCCGCAGCAGCTAAAGCCTCTGGACTGTCAGGCACAGGCAGTGCCCCCTGGTGCTGAAGGCAGAGAGCCGCCACCTTTTCGGCAAGTTTCCGTGCTTGCTTCACTCGCACCACAGGCTTCAGCTTCAACGACTGCACAGCGGTCTGAATTTTGCAGACGCAGGTGGGTCCCTTGACCAGATTCACGACCAAGACCACCAGCATCAAGACAAATCCCAGAAACGCCATCGACGCCGGGGGGAGACTGACCGGATCGATATAGCGATAGCCATTCACGCTGAAAAAGTAAACCACCGGCCAGATCAGCAGCGCCGTGAGCGCCACCTGCCAGACAATGGTCCAAGCCCAGGTGCGGGTCAGGCCATACGTGATGGCTTGGATCTTAGAGTAGTCGATGCGCTTGTAGGATTCGATGAACTCGACGAGAAAGCCCTCGCTTTCGATGTAGAGCAGGTGATCAGGGCCCTCCCACAAGCTGCCACGGGTGCGGGCGCTGCCTGTGATAAGCCGATAGTCACCAAATGCTTTTTTCATGCTGAAAAGGAGGAAGCGGAGGTGATCAAGCGGAAGGATGGAACCATATTTTCAAGATCCCGAACATCATGGCTCCAATCTGCGTCAGGCCCAGGATCAGCGCCAGAGCGAGGCGGAGCCGGCTTCGTGGCACCATGCTGCGGGGGGAATTCCAGTGCCATATCGCCAGAAACACACTGGCGGGCGCTGATATGACGACGATAAACCAAAAGATGAAAGTGAAAGGAAGGACGGCGGCAAACAGGGCAATATTATCCCAAAGGGTACGCTTGCTTTGAAACCGCTCATCCCGGTTGTCACGCAGGTGTTCCAGGCACTTGAGGCATACCGTCTCATTGCCCCACTGGGCCGCCCATGCATTGGAAATCAAGACGCCGCAGTGGCTGCATGCTCCCGTAGCACGACGGGCAGGACTGTAAAAACACACCGCCTCGCCTTCTGCTGGTGGGTCAAGGTCCAGGGGAGGCGGTCCTTTAGGCACCTTGATCAGAGCAGGCAGCAAGGTTACTTCATTTACCCGCCCACATCTGGGGCAGGCCAGGGAACCGCCGCCTGAAGACAGCGGCGGTCCGGCCATGCTAGACTGGCAGAAAACACAAAGGACGTTTGCCATGCGGAAGGTGAGCCGTGCGGCGAATCAGATGACGGCTCAGCGTGTCTTGATCACGCGAGTGGAGCAAATGTGGTCGTGGAGGGCACGTTTTTCCGCATCAAATGCCGCAATGATGTAACCGATGAGAAGAGTGAGACTGCTCACAAGCTCCGCAAAGAAACGTCCGGTGGCACGGCCAACGGTGAGCTTGCCACCATTTTCAGTCACCACTTTCAAGCCCACGGCCATCTTGCCCCAGGTGGCACCGTACTTTGAGACAAGAAGAACGGAATATAAGCCCTGAATCGCAAAATTGAGGAGCAACGGCAGAATCACAATGGCCATTGCGGCGGGATCGGGAGCCTCATTGGTAGCAGAGCCTGCTCCAGGTTTCATGGCGGTGACAATCAGGACATTGATGAGCGAGTTTGGCACTAGGAGGATCAATCCATCAATGAACTTAGCCACAAACCTGATCCAGAAACCGCCGTACTCCACTGTGCCGGGCAGGCCTGTGATCACACCCTCTCGCATTTGCTGTACTACCAGATCTTTGCGGTCTGCCGGAACTGCGTAACCACCGATTTGCGGGGTTTCCGCAGATGCGAGGCCGAGAGCAGCAGGAAAGGCGGTGCCAAGCGGCTGCCAGTCGGCAAGGCCGTCGTGCCATACAAGTGAATTGGCGTTGATGGCACCAGTGGCGGCGAGGCGCGTAAGTTCCTGTTCAGGCACGGGGCCAAGCTGCTGTCCGTTTTGTGAGTAATACCAGTTCATAAGCAAAGAGGAGAAAAAAGAGGTTAAACGACGGGCTTCGCGAAAGCTCGCGCAACGACGCGCAGAAGAGAAGTAAAAAAACACGACAGGGCACATTTCCTCATGGCATGCGGTGGCTAGAACACCTGCAATGGCGTTTAGAGGCAGCCCAAAAGGCTATGTCCATGTCGTATCTCCCATTAGCCGCCCCAATGCTAATCACCGGGACGGCTGCTTGAAGGCGGTCAATCGTGATTCCGTTTCTCGTCCTCGCGGGCGTAGTCTTCCAGCGTCATCTCATCCACCGGCTTAGGCTTATCCTTGTCCTTATCGCCTTCTTCCGAGGTCGGC
This sequence comes from Verrucomicrobiaceae bacterium, assembly GCA_028293175.1. GTDB lineage: Bacteria > Verrucomicrobiota > Verrucomicrobiia > Verrucomicrobiales > Verrucomicrobiaceae > CAINXC01. The sequence continues at coordinate 24,418 of JAQGPI010000520.1, forward strand.
GGGGTTTCGGGAGCAGGGGTTGAGATGGGCGTCATAGGCACAGTCGGTGCCACAGGCTTCTGGGGCGTCAGTTCTTCCTGGTCTTCTTCGTCTTCGCTGGAGGTGCTCCAGGGATTGTAGTCGGCGTTGTCCCACTCGGCACCACCTTCGGCTTCCATGGCCTTCTCGTCAGCATCGATGCCCTTATAGTACTCAGGATTGGCTGCCCGGTCCTTCTTTTCCATCCACCAGGCGAGCCAGATGCAGATTTCATACAAAACATACATGGGCACGGCGAGCAGGCCCAAGGTAAGTGCATCCTGCGTGGGGGTCACCACCGCGGCGAGCACGGCGATGGCGATCACAGCATAGGTGCGGGTGGTCTTCATCACCTTGTAGCTAAGGATGTCCAGCTTCACGAGTGCCATCACCAGCACGGGCGTCTCAAAACAGGCACCAAAGATGAGAACGAACTGGGTGACGAACTTCACATACGTGATGACGCTCATCGGGAGTTTGTCCACGACCACCCCATTGTTGATGTCGATATTGCAGGAGTAGAAGAAGAAAATAGTGCCTGGCGAGACGACAAAGAAAGCGAACATAACCCCGGCCAGAAACAGGCCGAAACCAATGGCAATGGCAGGAAACAGGACTTTCTTTTCAGTGGTCTTCAGGCCCGGCAGGACAAACTGCAGGAGAAACAAAAGCAGAAGCGGAAAGGAAATGATGATGCCGGCCATCATTGAGACATTCACCTGCACCATGAAGGCATCGGTGATGTTGATACCGATCAGGGTGATCTTGTCCTTCAGACCCGCAGCAATGATCGGGTGCTTTACAATCTCAATGAGTTCCTTGGAGAAGAAGAAGGTGCCAAGAACCGCCACGCACAGGGTGATAGCCATGCGCGTGACCATGACGCGCAGGTCTTCCAGGTGATCGAGGAACGGCTTCTCCGTATCGGTCTCCCCCAGATCGACGGCGACCCGTTCACGAACCTTGATGACCCTTTGAAACATCCACTTCCACATATGATTTGTCTTCTAGTTGGTATTCAAACGCCGCGCAGCAGTTGATCTTTGGAATTCAAGCTGGCGGTCGTTGCTTTCATCAATCGGCGAGAAGGCCCAGGGCGGCTAGTTTGGCGTATAGGGCGAGGGTAAGGGCCGTGGTGATCTCGTTGCGGGCAATCATCAGGCGCAGTTCGGCGGCAGTGACAAATTTCATCTCGCCGAAACGCTCGTCATGCTGGGGGCTGGCCGCGCCTGGGAGGTGTACGGGCCGGGCAAGGAACAGATAGACATGTTCCTGGGTGAAGCCCTGAGAGGGGAAGAAATGACCGAGGGGCCTCAACTTCCCGCCGGGCAGGAGTTCGCCGCCAGTTTCTTCGCGCAGCTCGGTAATGGCGGTGCGAATAACGATGTCGTGCGTCACTTCGTTTGCCGGAACATCAATCTGTCCGGCAGGGAATTCCCAGAGCGTCCGATGAACCGGGATGCGCTCCTGATGGATTAACACAAAACGTCCGTCTTCTAGCATCGGGGCAATGGCCACGGCGGCCTTGCGATGCACGATGGTCCAGCTCGTGGACGCATCGGGGCGCGTAGGTGTGATACACTGTACATCCTCCACCTGCACATGGTCGGACTCATAGAGCATGGTGCCGCCGGCCTTCTTCCAACCCTGGCCGTCCTCGACGCGCACCAGTTCGAACTGTTCGCCCCCGCTGCTCACTCGGCGCTCAGGGTATCGCGCCAGCGTTGAAGCTGGGCGGTGACATTGGCGGGGCTGGGAGCGCCGGTGGACTGGCGTGCGGCCAGGGCGGTATCCAGTTTCAAAACCTGGAACAAGCTTGCATCGAAGCCCTCCCAGAACTGCTGGTACTCCTTCAGTTGCAGATCCGCAAAGCCACGACCCTCGCTGATCGAGAAAGCCACCAGCTTGCCGATGATTTCATGGGCCTGCCGGAAGGGAACGCCATGCTTCACGAGGTAATCGGCAAGATCAGTGGCGAGCAGCATGGGGTCGCCTGCCGCGGCTTTCGTGCGGTCCGCGCGCACTTCCATGCCAGAGACCATCTCGGCAAAAACGGCGAGTGCCGCCTTGATCGTGTCAATGGAGTCAAACAGGGGCTCCTTGTCCTCCTGCATGTCGCGATTGTAGGTCATCGGCAGACCTTTCAGGATGGTCAGCAGCGCCATCAAATTGCCCACCAATCGACCGGATTTGCCGCGCGTGAGCTCGGCTACATCGGGGTTCTTCTTCTGCGGCATCAAGGATGAGCCAGTGGTGTGGGCATCGCTGAGATAAACGAAGCCAAACTCAGCCGTCGCCCATAGGATGACGTCCTCGCTGAGGCGCGAGAGATGCACGCCGCAGAGGGCGATGGCGAAAAGGATCTCCGCCACGAAGTCGCGGTCGCTCACCGCATCCATGCTGTTCTGAGTGATGGCAGGGAAGTCGAGTTCCTTCGCCACCAGCGCACGGTCCAGGATGATGGTGGAGCCAGCGAGCGCGCCGGAGCCCAGCGGCATCACGTTAACCCGAGCACGGGCATCAGCGAGGCGCGCGGCATCGCGGGAAAGCATCTCCACATAGGCCAGCAGATGATGAGCAAAAAGCACGGGCTGGCCGCGCTGCAAATGCGTGTAGCCCGGCATGATTGCATCCTTGCCGAGCTCCGCAGCTTCCACCACGGCGCGTTGCAGACTCTTGATGAGGGCGACGATGCTGTCGATCTCGTCGCGGCAGTACAGGCGCACATCCAGTGCCACCTGATCGTTGCGGCTGCGGGCCGTGTGCAGCTTGGCGCCGGCGGGGCCGATGCGGCGGGTCAGTTCCGCCTCGATGTTCATGTGCACGTCTTCGAGCGCCGGCTTCCATTCGAACTTGCCAGCGGCGATCTCTGCCTTGATTTCCAAGAGCCCGCGCTCGATGGCGGACTGCTCATCGGCATTGATGATGCCCGCGGCTAGCAAGGCCTTGGATTGCGCAATGGAACCGCGCACATCATGGGCATAAAGACGCCAGTCAAACGAGACGGATTCGCCGTATCGCTGGACGAGCTCACTGGTGGGTTGAGAGAACCGGCCTTTCCACATACTTTAAGGGGCGGGATTGTACCGGGGAGCGAGGGGGGTGCAACCGTGGAAAAGGCGCTACTCTGATGCGGCCGTCAGCCTGTGCCGGTAAGGGAAATAGGAAACATCCCAGCGGGGTGCCAACGTCGCTCACCAACACCAGATCAATCCCGGTCCTTGGGTTCTTCAACACCGTGGAAAGCCATGAAGCGCGCATAGGCTTCCTCGCCCATGTAACGTTTGAGGAACTTGGGATCCGATGTAGTCAGGTCGTTGATGAGGAAACTCACCACCGCATTGCCATGATCCTTCCACACGCCAAAGCTTAGCAGCTTCGAGTTCATACGTGTGTAGTGCTTGATTAAAACTGGCACGCCCTTGCCATCCTGCTCCAGGCTAGTCACAAGGGTGGAAACGTCTTCCACGCTTTGCACCAGGCCACTGATTTCCTCGGGCTTCAGGCCGCTGAGCTTCACACCGGTAAAGGGGCTGCGTGGCTCCACCTGCACGGAAAACACCGGATGACCAAGGTGCTCGCGCATGTAATTCACCATCAGAGTGCGCGAGGCGGGCGTGTATTCATTGCCCTGGCTCACTCCCACAGTGCCAAAGACCATGCGGTACTTCGGCTCGCGTGCTACAAAGACAAAGATTCCGGCCCACAGCAGAAGCAGGGAATGATAATTGCGCTGGTACTCGGGCAGCACATACGAGCGGCCCAGTTCCAGGCCAGGGTTGAGTTCGGCCAGGAAGGCGGGCTTTAGTTCAAACAGTCCAGTGGAGATCAGGCCCCTCGGTCCGCGAGCGGCTAGAATTTCATCGGCCAGACCAATGCGGTAGGCGCCCAGCAGCGCGCGATCCGTGCGATGCCACACAAAGAGATGGTGGTAGTACTCGTCCTCCGGGGATAAATCCAGCGCCTTGCCGGTGCCGCCCCCGGCGCTGCGGAAGCTGACTTCTCGACCGCGCCCAATCTCCTGCATGATGCGCGGCAGCTCCTGATAGTGGGCCATGTACACCTCATAATCCCCCTGTTTCAGCAAAGATGCAGAGGCAGGGAGAGCTGCGATATCCGCTTCCAGGTCCTCCGGAAGGAGGGGAGCGGCGACGGGCTCGGGCTCCTGCGCCCGCTCCGCCCGGGGCTCCACCGGAATTTCCTCGGGTCGGTTGCCCATGACATACGTTGCCATGCGCAGGAAGCTCATCATCTCCTGATCCTCATTGAAACGCTTCAACCGGGAGAAGGGGATGGGCGTGCCAACGTGCAGCTTCACCGGCTCCGGCGCTCGCGCCTTACGGAAGAGCTCTCTGGGCAGCATGATGGTGCGCAGGAGCGGATGGATAGTACCGGCAATGTTGAAGAGCATGCTGTTGCCGCCTTCGATGAATACAGGTACCACAGTGGCTTCGGATCGGCGGATCAACGAGGCCACGTTGGGCACCCAGTCCGGATCGCAGATCTGCTTCCGATCCCACTGAAAATGCGACACGCGGTTGGCCGGGAAGACCCCCAGCAGCCCACCGCGCTTGAGGTGGCGCAGGCAATCGCGCAGCCCTACCAGATTGGCGCGGATAGCTTCCTCCCGGGGAAAGGGGTCCACAAAGAACATGTGGTCCTCGGAGAACTTCACCTTTTTGAGAAGGAAATTCGCCATTAGCCGTGAGTCTTTGCGCCGCCGATTCAAGAGATCACCCAGGATGATGCCATCCAGCCCGCCCAGGGGATGGTTGGAAACCACCACCACGGGTCCGCTCGCCGGGATGCGTTCGAGATCGCTGGGGCTCACTTCGTAGCGGCACCCTAGGATTTC
>JAQGPI010000646.1 GCA_028293175.1 Verrucomicrobiaceae bacterium
CGGCTGCACGGAGATGTTGCCGGTGCCCAGCTTGGAGGTGGCATTGAGCAGGCGCGCCGTGCCCTGGAAGGCGGCGAAGTAAGTGTCGCCGTTGGAAGCGATCACCGTGCCGCCGGTGGCGGTGTTGCCAGTGGCATTGGTGTTGATATCGAATTCGGCACCGCCCTGACGGAACAGGGTGCCATTGCCAGTGATCGTGCCATCAATGGTGAGGCGTTCGTTGGTGAGCGACAGGGCAGCATCGCGACCCAGCATCTGAAGACCGCCAAGGAACTCAACGTTTTGCGTGTTGGCGGCCGTGAAGGTCAACTGGGCCGTGCCAAGCGCACCGCCAAAGACGAGGTTGTTGAACTGGATGGTCTTATTGGCACCGGCGCTGAGAGCGCGGGTGTCCAGGGTGGCGTTGGCGCTGCCGATGTAGGAGGAGCTGGTGGCAGGAACGATGGAACCAATCTGGAGATTGTTGTTGGCGAAGGAGGTGATCACCTGCGTGTCCGTCAGGTTGTCGCCATCATGCTTCACGTTCAGGATACCGCCATTGAGCTGCACCGTGTTGCCGCTGCCGAGCGGATTGCTGGCATCGCCCTGGGACATGCGCACTTCCAACGTGCCAGCCATGACGTTCCAGCCTGAGACGTTGTTCGCCGAAACGCCTGTGGCGGTGTTCGCCAGGAAGAGGGTGTTGCTGCCGATCTTCGTGACTGGCTGGCCACCGGTGATCTGGCCGCCCAGGAACAGGCCTGCACTGCCGTTGACGTTGAAGGTCGTCGGTTGGCTGAGGGCGGTGATGCCGTTGACGGCAAGGCCCTGGCTCGCACCGGTGATGGTCAGCACTGGACCACTCATGGTCAGGTTGTTGATACCCTGCCAGTTGGCCGCACCGTTGATGCCGATCTGGCTGGTGGTGTTGATGCCGCCGAGGCTGTTGGTGGCGGCAACGGTGAGGTTGTAGCCGTTTCCAGGTCCAAGGATGGTGACCAGCAGGTTGTTCAACACTTCGTTGCCGAGCACCACATCATTGACGTTCAAGATGCCGCCCGCGAGGCTGACCGGACCGGAACCGAGGCTGTTGAAGTCATTGATCTGCAAGGTGCCCAGCGGAGTGTAGAGGCCGCTGCCGCTGGTGATGGTGCCGACGCCGACGGTGGTGCCGCCGGTGTAGGTGTTGTTGTACCCCAGGGCCAGCGTGCCGTTGCCGCGAGTGGTGAGTGCCACGTTGCCGCTGATCTGGCCGTTGAAGGTGGAAACCATGGCGTTCTGCGGGGCCACGGTGAGGGTGGCGGCAGCGCCGGAGTTGATCACATTGCCGGTGGCGGCAGTAGCGGCCGCAGGGCCGCCCAGGCCAGCGATGGTCAGGCTCTGACCAGCGAGATCAAGGGCACCCGTATCCATGGGCGAGATGATGATCTGGCCCGCAGTGATGGCATTGGCACCATTGAGGTCGCCGCTGGCCGTATAAGTGCGGTTGCTTGGCAGGCTGCTCTGGCCGGCGAACCTGATGGTACCTTCATTGATCTGCATCGTGCGCAGGCCAGTGGTGAGCGGTGCCATGGTATTGTTGGTACCGGAGATCAGCAAGAGGCCAGGGCCGGACTTGGTGAAGTTGGTGGCAATGAGGTTGCCGGATAGCGTGGAGGTCCCCGTCTGGCCGTCACGCACATACACCAAGGCCTCATTGGGAGTGGCTGTAGTGCCGAAGGTGAGGTTGGCGCTGATCACAGGGGCCGTAGCACCGTTCATGATCAAACCTCCGCCGGTGATTTGCAGGAGGGAAGTCCCGTCCGTACCGCTGATATTGGCGCTCGTGCGCAGATCCAGGATGGTATTGGCAGCACCCGTGCCCACGTTGGTGGCGGCGGTGACCACACCCAGGCTGGCAGCCTGTGCGCCCGTGAGGTTATTGGCAAGTTGGTTGGCGTTGTTCAACTGGAAGCCGTTGACTCCGTAAGTGGCGAAGTCCGCATCCTGACCTACGCCGGACTGACGGACATACACGGCAGGGACGGCGAGAATTGTGCCCGTGCCAGAGGCGGTCGTCGTTGTGGTGGCGCCGGTGGCAAACACCTTGTCCGAGCCAGTTCCTGAGCCCAGATTGGCGTTAGCGCTTGGCATCAGGGTCAGTGTGCCCTGGTTCACACGGGTGATCGTCGTAGCCGTCAAGGCCGTCGTAGTGGCCCCCGGATTGGTGCGGATATAAGAACCCGAGCCATAGGTGAGCGTGGGGATGGTGATAGCCTGTGCCGTGGCGCCGCCTACCAAGCTCAGCGTGCCGCCATTGATGGCAACCGTAGCCGTGCCGAATGGTTGGCCGCCGGTGGCGGTGGTGCTGACAGTACCGCCGCCAGTACCAGAAAGCTGGGTGGGTGAGCCGGAGGTGCCCGTGAAGGCCACAGGAGCGCCGCCGATGGTCAGTAGATTAATGGTGTTGGCGAGGGTGCCGGCTACTGCGGGATTCAGTGCCAGCGTGCCGTTGCCCGTTTTGGTCAAGGCGAAGAGGCCGGTGACCGCCTGGTTTACCGTGAGAGCCTGGCCGGAGGTCACATCAATGCCGCTGTTGGCTGTGAGGATGAGGTTGCGGCTGGTGGCAAAAGTGCCGGTGGCCTGGAGCACGCCGCCGCGAAGCCGAACATCCGAAGCGCTGCCCGCCGTATGGGCCTGACCGCCGGTTCCACTCACCAACGCGACCGTGGCAAGGCCGAGGTTCGCATCGGCACCGACGGAAAGGATGCCATTGTCGATGAAGGCCGTGGTGCCGTAGTTTCCATCAGTCGTCAGGATATTCTGCTGGGTGTTGGTTCCGGAGAGCACGAGGATGCCGCTCCCCCCCTTGACCAAGTTGGCACCTTGGGCGCCGGTCTGGCTAAGGTTGCCGGAAAAGGTGACGGCTGATTGAAGTGCCTGGGTGATGAGCGAGCGACTACGCACAGTGCCGTCGCTGCTAATGTTCCAGTCACGAGTGAAGGTCAGGTTGTTGTGACCAGCAAAGGTGATGGACTGGTTATTGGCGGTGTTGATGATGCCCAGGGGGTTAACGATGGTGCGATCTGCGCCATAAGCTTCGATGACTCCGCCAGCGGCGTTAAGATTTGGACCAAAGTTGAAGGTGCCGGTTCCCAGAGGGCCGCTGAGAATGATCGGCGCTGTGGCGGTGCCGGTGTAAAGCGGATCGGCACCGATTTGCAGACGGGCCGCGCGGAGGTTCACGCCGCCAGTGAAGGTGCTGGCACCGCTGAGGCGGACCGTGCCCTGAACGCTGTCGTTGCCGATCTGCACGATGCCCCCACCACTGATGATGCTTTGGACATCCACGAGACCGCCCTGGAAGCTGGCCGCAGTGGAGTTCACGCTGTCGATGGACAAGGTGAAGGTGCTGGCCACCGTAATGGCACCGGTGACAGTGGAGGTATTGACCGTCTGACCGCGCAGGATGCCGCTGGCTGTCAGGGTGAGGTCACGGCCCAGGGTAACCTGACCAGCAAGGGCAAGATTGCCGCCATTCATCAGAATCGGCGTATCGCTGTTGCCCAGGGCACCATTTAGGTTCGGCAGGACGCTGGTGCCGGAGTAGGTGGTGCCAGCCGTGAGGGTGGTGGTGCCCAGGTAGGTGTTGAGACCGTTGAGGTAGAGATTGGTGGCACCGGTCTTGATCACATTCGTGCCGGCGGCGCCGGAGACAACGCCCTCGATGCCGATATCCACACCGGCGATGTTGAAGGTGCGGGTACCGCCCACGCCGCTCGGCGAAAGATTAACATTGCCGCGCAGGCTGGCGGTCGTGGTGCCAGAATCCACGAGGAAGGTATCACCCACCACGAGGACATCGTTGGAGATCGGGGCATTCAAGCGCAGGCCTCGAGTGGTGCCAGCGGATTGGTTGAGCACCAGGGAGGCATCGCCAAGGGAGCGGGCGTTGTTAATGTTGATGGCGGAGTCACGGTTGACGAACACCATGGAACCGGCGGCCCGATTGTTGCGATTGGCTAGAGTAACGGCACCAGTGTTGCCGTTAATATAAGCAAGCTGAGCGGCGGCGTTGGCAGTGGTATTAGCACCAATCTGCACGTTTGCGGCACCGGTCAGGACGTTTTCAAAGGCATTGGCACCAATGACGAAGGTGTTCTGATTGCCGCCCGCACCGATGCGGTAAACCGGCGTAGTAAGGGTGGAGCCGTTGAAGATCGGCGCGGTATTCACCGTGTCGGGCAGACCGGCGGTGAGCGTCTGGTTGAAGTAGTTGGTCGTCGCCGTGACGGACCCACCGAGGAACAGCCTGCCATTGCCCAGTGTGCTCTGATCCACCTTGTAGCTGTAGTTTTGAAGATCAAGGGTGAGGGTGCCGCCGTAGTCGCCGGAGGTCTTGTACACGAGCTGGCCATTGACCGCTGCGCCGCCCGCACCGGCGCCGTTGCTGAGGAGGGTGGGAGGAGCGCCGTTGTAAGCAAGGCCGATACCGCTGAGTCCCTGGCCATCGGAGAGGATGGTCACAGCATTGCCACTGATGTTGCTTGGATCGGCAATGCGCAGGATGGAGCCTGGATTGGCGGTGATGGGACCGGTGCCAAAAGGCGTGCCGGTACGGATAAGGCTGCCCAGGAAGCTGGTCGCCGTATTGTTGCCCTGCGGCCAGATGACCGTGCCGCCGGAATAGCTGTTGGTGCCGCTGGCCATGAGCAGACCGCCGTTGCCATACTTGTTGAGGATGCCGCCAGTCACTTGGCCGCCGAGCACAGAGTTGCCATTGCCTGCCCCGCCAAAATCTACCTGGATATTGTTGCTGTGCGCGCCCAGCGCGGTGGTGCCGTTCACATACATCATCATGAGCTGAAGAGTGACACCATCGCGATTGCTTCCGTTCACGCCCGTAGGTCCGCCTGCAGCACCGAGATCGGCGAAGGTCAGGCTCTTCACGTGCTGGAGCACGTTGGCTATGTCGCCGTTGGCGACAGTCTTGCCCATGAGGTTGGCATCGCCGTTGACGTAGATGTCGCTATTGAGGGTGGCGAGGGCACGTACGATTGCGGTGTTGCCGCTCGCAATGAAGGAACTGGTGGTCGTTCCGAGGCCGGAATCAACGCTGAGCTGACCGCCGTTCAGAATCACTTGCTGACCGTTGAACACGCCGGTGGAAACGGGGCCCAAGCCGTTAAGCGTCTGCTGCACCGACAGGATGCCGCCATTGATGGTGACAGGCGCGGTGATGTTGTTGCCATTCGAGGTGATGACGATGTTGCCATTGGTGGTTGCCGTGTTGTTGTTGGCAAACCGGGTGATGCCTGCGGCATTGATCTGACCATTGATGGTCATCGTGATGTTGGAGCTGCCCGTGGTCAGGAAGGCTTCCTTGCTGCCAGCGGCACCGAAATTCAACGTCAGCAGTGCCGGCACCGCATTGGCAACCGTCTGGCCGATGACAATGTTGTTAGTGACGCCGAACAAGCCACCGCTGGCGATGGTAAGGGTATTGGCTGTGGTGGCCGAAGACGTGGAAATATTGGCGTTGGTGCGGATGGCGTAAACATTGGAAGCATTGCCGACGAGCGAGGTGATCGCGCCGGTGATGTCCACGGTTTCCGTTCCTGTACCAGCCAGCAGTGCACCGGTAGGAGCGGGGTTGCTATAGGCCACTTGGCCCGCATTTCCGGGAGCCGCAGGCAGGGTCGCCAGAATAGGCTGGAAACCGGTATCGCCGCCAAAGGCACCTGCCGTGGGGTCATAGCTGAGGAAGGTATTGCCGACGGCATCGATCATCCATGGAGGAGCCATGCCTGCATTGAGAGTGCCTGCGGCCACGCCCGGACCACCGAGCACTTTTCCGCTCAGACCGCCAAAGGCAGTACTGCCGCCGGTGACGACGAGACGCTCCCACGACGTAGCGGTGCCGGTAGGAATGCCTAGGCTTGCGGCGGTGCCAGTGATGGAAAGGGTGCCCGCGCCTGCATAACCCGAGCCCGTGCCATTGTTGAAGGTCGTAGTGGAGTAGCCCGCCGTGCCCGTGGTGATCGGGGTATTGCGATTGATGCCGCTCACGATCAAAGTAGCCGCACCGACGGCAGGCGTGGTAGCCCCCTTCGTCACGTTGATGACACCGCCCTTGCTGACATTGAGCGTGCCCACCGTTTCGGAGGAAAGCACACCGGCCGCGCCATTAAAGCGGAAGGTGCCGCCGTTCAATTCCACTGCCTGCGAGTTCGACCAGCGGCCCTGATTACCGGCGACATTCACGCCAGCCACATCATTGACAATGACGATGCCGCCGGGACGGATGATGATGTTGTTGGCATTGTTGCCAGTGGCTCCGTTGACATATGAAGCCGCCAGGCCGGTGCCGGTCTGAAGGGTGCCGTACACTTCCACCGGG
>JAQGPI010000541.1 GCA_028293175.1 Verrucomicrobiaceae bacterium
GGCCGCCGCCGCGGCAGTTGTGGCCCTGACTTTTACAAACTGTTGCGGACCCGACAATTATTACACTGACGGAAGCGGACAGATTTACTATAACGTCATACCGGTCGACTCGTATATTGGCTACGGTCGAAATTACGGGGAAGGGCCGCTAGAGTCCAAGGAATACTATCACCGTGGAATCTATCATCGGGGCGACTTTCGCAAGGAGCGCCCGGCCTACTCTTGGAATCCGTAGATCGCCCTCTATATTCGGTGCCTTCGTGTGGAGAACACGAGGGTGCCGGGATGCCGACTCAGATCAATAGTACTCCATCAGTCCGCCCAGCCAGATGGGCTTCAGCTCACTGACGGGCACGTTGATGAGTTCGTCCTCACCGTTTGTGATGACAATCTGTGCTTCAGCAGTGGTCTCGCCGATGATAGTGAAGCCCAGATCGGTGGCGAGCTTGGCGTTCTCGGGAGCAATTTCGAACAGCAGGCGTCCCGGCGTTTCGCCAAACAGATGCTCGGCGGCGGGAGTATCGTCAAAGGTAGGAATGTCCGCCAGATCAACCTTAAGGCCTGCCTTGCCGCTGAAGCCCATTTCTGCCACGGCGACGGCGAGGCCGCCCTCACTGATGTCGTGGGCACTGAGCACCACGCCCTGTTTCACCAGTTCATAATAGCTGCGGTAATTGGCTAGGGAGAGGGCATCATCAAAGGTGGGCCCGGTGGGGAAGCTGACTTCATCTTCCTCCGCGCCACGGGTGATAAGACGGGCGAATACACTGCCTGCGAGACCGCTGGAGGCGGCACCCAGGAGTGCGATCTTATTACCGGGTTTGCGAATGCTGGCCCCGATCACATGCTCGGGCTTTTCCACCACGCCGAAGCCGCTCACGAGCAGGGTGCAGGGAATCGAAACCGGGCCTTCGTCGCTCTTGAAGTAGTTGTAGAACGAATCCTTGCCGGAGACGAAAGGCGCGCCGTAAACCTCAGCGGTCTGGGCCATGCCTTTGACGGTTTCCACCAGTGCGCCGAGCTCCTTGTGGTCATCGGGATTGCCCACGCAGAAGTTGTCCAGGATGGCGATGCGCTCAGGATTCGCACCCATGGCGACGAGCTGGCGGTAGCACTCATCCACGCAGGCGCGGCCCATGAGGAAGGGATGCGTCTTGCCCCATTCAGGCAGGATGGAAAGGGCGAGCGCGGCGAGTTGCTTGCTGCCTTCCACACGCACCACGGAGCCATCTTGCGGCGCATCGCCGGAAGCGCCAGCGAGGGGTTTGAGCACGGTGTTGCCCTGCACTTCATGGTCGTACTCGCGGATGATCGGCTCGCGCGAAACAATGGCGAAATCGGCCAGTAGGGCCTTGAGCATTTCATTGCCTACGCGCACATCGTCGATCGGCACATACACGTCCTGCGCATAGCCTGTATCCGTGCTCCAGTTGGCGGTCATATGACGACGCGGGGCCTCGTGCAGCTTCGAGCAGTCGAGCTTGCAGACCATGTCGCCGTGGTGCGTCACCTTCAGAATGCCCGTGCCATCGGCCTTGCCCAGGCGGCACATTTCCGTCTCGTACGTGTCTGCGATCTTTTGCAGCGCGGGCACGTCCTTTTCTTCCACGGCGAGCACCATGCGCTCCTGGGATTCGCTGATGAAGATCTGCCAGCTCAGGAGGTCCTGCGCCTTGAGCGGGGCGTTTTCCAGCCAGATTTCGCCGCCGCACTCGCTGAGCATTTCGCCAGCGGCACTGCTGAAACCACCTGCACCGCAATCGGTGACAAACTGAATCAGACCCTGCTCGCGGGCGGCGATAATGAAGTCCGCCACCTTCTTTTCTTCGATGGGATTGCCGATCTGCACGGCGGTTTGGTCTTCCTCATGGCTAGCGGTCGTGAGGCTCACGCTGGAGAAGGTCGCGCCCTTGAGGCCGTCCTTGCCCGTGCGGCCGCCCGCAGCGATCAGGATGTGGCCGGGCTTCACTTCCTTGGCGATGTCCTTAATCGGGATCACGCCCATAGTGCCGCAGAACACCAGAGGATTGTAAATGTAGCTGTCGTCGAACTGGATCGCGCCGCTAGTGGTGGGGATGCCCATGCGGTTGCCGTAATCGCGCACGCCGCGCACCACGCCACGCATGATGCCCAGGGGATGAATCACGTCCTTCGCCTTGATCTGCTCCTGCTCGGTGTCCGGCGGGCCAAAGCAGAAGACATCAAGCGAAGCAATCGGCTTGGCCCCCTTGCCCGCGCCCAGAATGTCGCGAATCACACCGCCCAAGCCGGTATTGGCCCCCGCGTAGGGTTCGATGGCGCTCGGATGATTGTGGGTTTCGGCCTTTAGGCAAATCGCCAAATCGTTGTCCAGCTTCACGAAACCCGCGTTGTCCACAAAGGCGCTGAGCACGAAATCCGGCTTCGCCTTCATGATGCGGAAGGTCACATCACGGATGTAAGTCTTGAACAGGCTGTCCACGATCTCCGTCTTGCCATCCAGCGTGTGGGTGATCTTCGCGCCGAAGATGCGGTGCTTGCAATGCTCGCTCCAGGTCTGGGCGATCACCTCCAGCTCCACTTCCGTGGGCTCCCGGTCTTCGCTTTTGAAGATCGCCTGCACGGCCAGCATGTCCTCCTGCGAGAGCGACAGCTTCATTTTCTGGCTCAGCGCGAGCAGGTCTTCCCCGGTGAGGCTGGTGATGGGGATGTGGCGGAAAGAAGCTTGAGGGGACGTAGCGGCCATGGTGGGCCTCTGGAGTGCATCAGGATGCGGGCGGATGCAAGTGCAAGGGAGGCGGAGAGGGGGCGGGAAGATGAGATTTGGCGAACCGACTAAACCGGCGGGACACGCATTCTGTTCACGGATTTGGTTTCCACTGGACTTGGAAGTCAAAAACCTTGGTTTTTGGTAAAACCTAAAAATAGAATTCCAATCCAAAGCTCGAGCCATACAGTGCTATTGATGCCAGCTTTACCCACATCCAATCTAAAGCGCCTAGCTAAGCTGATTACCAATCACCTCCGTAAACGCCAAGTGTATCCGACGATGATAAATGTGGTCACGGTGCAACGCCTCATCGAAACCCTGTTTTACACAAGCCTAAAAACTGAAGAGTCTCGAGCCGTTGTCTGTACGGTGGTTTTTGGTGCAGATCTAACTCCGCCATTAGCCTTTTCCCGTCGGCTACACCGCCATACATATATTCCTTTGGAGACGCTGCAGCCACTCACGGCACGAAATCTGGCCAAATTTTCTCACGCAGCACTCCCTTGGGCTTCATGTATCGCTGTACACGATGAAAGTGGAACACTTCAAATCAGTGGCTTATTTGACCAAGAGATTCACCACCAAAACTCCTTAAACAGCGAATCAGGGGACCCATTTCCACGTCCCGGATTATTTCAGGTCGAGATAGCGGGTGCCGGCACCCTAACCGTGTATGACAATCGCACATTGCTCGCTACGTTGCATCAGGATTCACTAGTAACAGCGTTTTATGACGTATTAAACGAAGGTCCGGTCGCCAAGCAGCTTTCCAAGTACGTCAACCGTCTCGAAGTACGTGTTAAAGACCACTTTAAGCAAAAAAACAAACACCAAAACATAGACTCGTTGTTAGCGGATGCGCCTCGATTGTGGCTGCAAACGCTCTCTCGCATACTCTTGGGCATCCGACGCCTGAAACACGGCGGGGCACTTCTGCTCATTCCTTCGAAAAAGACCGGAGATCTTTCGGCCAAGTATCCGATACGCTATGACAATATGGAAGCTGTGCTCGAACAGCATCTCATTGCATCTATCCGTTGGCAACTTGCCCGCTCGCAAATACGCGGAACTCACCCTGCCCCCCCAATGGAATTGATCCCTGCGCCCCTCGATGCAGAACGACGCCAAGCGTTTAATGTTGGAGAAGACGCAAAAAGAGCAGAATTAGGATGCGCAAATTTTATCGTATCACTTGGAGGAGTTGACGGATTAATATTGCTGTCAGAAGGATTGCGGGTCATAGGTTTCGGAGTAGAAATCAAAACAACAAAAGACCCTGAGCGCCTATTTAGCGCTCGGGACGCAAAAGCTAGCTCCAGTCGGTTAAAGGAAATGTCTTTTGACCACCTCGGTACGCGTCACCGCTCGATGATGCGTTATTGCAACAAACATCCCGGAAGCTTGGGATTTGTCGTATCACAAGATGGAGATGTGCGTGCCATAACCAAAACTCAACAAGGTCTTGTTGTATGGGAAAATATTCGGCTCCAGGAGGTGATCCTTCCTGAGCGAGCACCCGAAAATGAAGACACAATTGATGTGATTCGGCGTCGACAACGGCAAATTGCCTCCGGTCTAGACAACTCATTACTGTACGAAATCTCCTTAGACCTCCATGAGCCGTTAGTTCAACGAAAAGCATGGATAACTGCCAGCGGTGATCCACTGAAGATCGAGATCGAAGCTAATGAGAATAGCATTAGAAACACGATTCAATTTTATTTTCATGAGGAACCCTCGCCCGCTTTGGCAGTCACTCGCCGAGAGCGGATCGATGGTAATGGGACCGTCCACATTGAGGATACAACGTTCTATTTCGCTGGCTCATCTCCTATAAGAATAGAAATTAAAACTGCGAGCTTTGCCAAAAACGAATCCGTTTTTATGGACAAAGTGAGAGTTAGAGAGCTAAATCCTCATGAACTAGGGGACGGCCCGTTGCATGCTGAATCCCTTTATCTCAGAGGAAATGAAGTTTTGGGCGAAATCATTCAACACCTGAATCTCTCTGGCAAGTTTCAAGAACATTTCCCTGACAACGATCGCTACCGATTAATCCAAGGAACGTGTGCCCCTAATGGGCGTTTCGCCATGGGCTTTGGCCTCGCAGATGAAGTGATAGATTGGCGAGCACTAGCTTCAGAGGGGGATGACATAAAAGGACAGCAGTACTATTTAGCGGATGCGGCTCACTTCGAGTCACGCATCCGAAATTATTTGGTGGAAATCAAATCACAAAAGATACTTTGCGAAACAGGATGCCATTATATCGGAACTCGGCGACGCTTTAATCATCGCGAGTGTAGCGTTATATGGTCACCGAACAGCCGATTCTTGATTCAGATTTTCCGAGCGAAATGGTCCTCAATTGAGGCAATCGCTGGCTGGATTAGTGAATCTGGCGCGTCAAAAATTATTGAGTTAATGAGTTATGTAACAAAGCGATCTTATGACTATCTGCGCGAGAGCAAGCACCGGGCTTATCGCCGCTTTGGCGAAAACTTCAGTTTGCAGATTTATTCTGTCGATATAAATAATGCTGGGCTTGTAAGTCTTCATGTAACAGGGGAAATTCCAAAATCGATAGATGCCGACAGCAATTTTATTCTAATCGAACGATTTCGGATCATGAAAAATTCGGATGGGCTATCATTAAAATTTGTTGATATCCGCGAGGAGGATTCAACGAATTGATTACGTTACAGGTTTCTCGAATAACAGTCCAAATTTGATAGAACTGTGGGGCACCTGCGCGAAACCTCGCCGCTGCGACACTACTCATCCCGCCAAGGCCGCCCATCGGGGGAGGCGTCATAAAAGACTTCTCTGGGCCCCTGGCGTTTTGCGTCCTCGGCGGCCAAGGGAATGCCAGAACCATCATTGCAGCAAGACACCACCTCGTCATGCGCCACCTTTTTCCGGGAAGACCGGCGGGCGGAAAGACAATTCCTCCGTGGCAGGAGGTGTGGCCGCAACGACCACCTTCAACGGCGGTCGTAGCGGGTCAGCGTCCAATCAAGGAGGTCATCTTCTCGTGTGTCGCCGGAGCCCGCAGAAAGCGGCAGAAGTTCATCCTGCTTTCTTCGTACGCTGATGAGAAAGAGCGCCACCAACGTGGACCCGCCCGCGACGACCCACTTGTAAATCATGATGTGACGGAAGGCTTCGGCGCTTTGAGCGCGATTGGCTCTTTCCAGGGTGGGATAGCGGGTGGGAGAATAAGCCGCAGCGACTCCGCGGTGCTGATCGTAGGCTGCGCTTGCCAATCCGCCGATGCCTGCCACGGCGAAGAGCACGATGAGAATCATGAGCAGAACCGGCCTTTGAAGATCCTCCAAGAAATCCGCATTCATGGGCGGATCTTATGACTTTGAGGAGAATTCGTCAATAACGCCCTGTCACGCCCGGTTGCGCGGAGGTGCCGGAGGCTTTAACGGACTTCCATGCCTCCGCGTCCGCCGCCACCGCCTTCCTCGCCCGCTGTCCCCCCTGCTCGTTGCGGGCTTTCCCGCGCCTTGTCGAAGCTCGGGCATTGCTCGCGCAGCGAGGCCGCACAACTGATCAAGATGGGCAAGGTGACGCTCAATGGAGTGGTGAAGCGCAATCCGGAAACGCCGACGGTCATAGGCGTGGACAAGGTCGCGGTGGAGGGCAAGCCGGTGAAGGAAGTGCGGCATGTGTACCTGATGCTGAACAAGCCGCGCGGCCTGATCACCACGGCAGCGGATGAGCAGGGCCGGTCAACGGTGTTTGAGTGCCTGCAAGGCAAGGATTTGCCGCCGCATCTCTCAGCCGTGGGCAGGCTGGACATGGCGAGCGAGGGATTGCTGCTGGTGACCAATGACAACCAATGGGCGACAGCGGTGACGGATCCTAATAACCACGTGGACAAGGTGTATCACGTGCAAATCAACCGCGTGGCGGATGAGGCCTTGATCCGCGACATGATCAAAGGCATCACCACGGATGAAGGCGAACACCTTGCCGCCAAGAAAGTGACACTGCTGCGCAGCGGCCCGAAAAACTGCTGGCTGGAAGTGACGCTGGATGAAGGCAAGAACCGCCACATCCGCAAGCTGGTGGAGGAATTGAACGTGGAGGTGATGCGTCTCGTGCGCGTCTCCATCGGCACCCTGCAACTGGGCAAATTGGAGAAAGGCGCGTGGCGATATTTGACCGCTTCCGAGGCGGCACGGGTAGCGAAGGTGGAGCGGGAGAAGATGCGCTAAGGCGCTGACTTCTCTCGTACCCCCAGCCGCTGCGCGAAGATCCAGTCGTGCAGCTCTTCCTTGGCCAGGGTGATGCCGGTGATGTTGTGCCCTTCGCCGGGGTATTCGGTGTAGTGAATCAGGGTGCCGCCGGCTTCTTTCACAGCCGCCACGGCCACGCGGTCGCGCTCCACCGGCACCATCGGGTCCTGGTCGCCGTGGAAGACCCACATGGGCACGTTTTTGAGCACATCGGCCTGCTTGGGATCACCGCCGCCACAAAGCGGCACGCCCACCGCAAAGACATTCGGGTACTTGGCGCACACGCCCCAGGTGCCGAAGCCTCCCATGCTGGAGCCGCCAAGATAGAGGCGCTTCATGTCGATGGGCAGCTTGTCCGCGAGATCGGCAATCAAGAGCATGAGGTTGTCCGCCACCTGCTTCTTCCAGCCGATGTCCTGGTCCGGGCACTGCGGTGCGAGCATGAAGCAGGGATTCTTGTCCTGATGCGCGGCATTGGTGAAGACGCCGGTGGCTCCGCCCATCTGCGCTTGATTGTCCGTGCCGCTGGAGCCGGAACCATGCAGCCAGATCACCAACGGGAAACGCTTGGTGCCATCCCACTTGGGATTGCCAAAGAGCTGGTAATTGAGCCCCTGCTTCGAGACGGCTTTCACAAACGCGCCGGTGACTTTTTCCGAATAGGGGCCCTTGGTGAGGCCTTCATCCAGGTTGCGCTCATGCACGAGGCCCGCGACAAAGCTGCGGTCTTCCTTCGAGAGTTTGTCCAAGGAGACTTTGATGATCTGAAAGTCCGAGGCGCGCTTGAGCTTCACCTCCTTGGCGTCGAATTCCAACAAGTCGGCCTTCAAATCACGACCGTCAGCGGACTTCCATACGCGCGTAACCTTCGGGCTCTCCGTGCCGACGCCCAGCAAGGTCGAACACGATGCAGAGACTAGGCAGAGCAGGAGGGCAAGGCGCTTCATGGCTTGCACTCTATGAAAGAGAGCCATGGCACGGCAAGCTTCAAATGGGCTCCTGTCCCGCCAGCACCACCGCGCCCATCGCCAGCCGTTGCCCGAGTTCATCCGCGATGGTGCCGCTTACTTGGATCACGCCGCCGAGAGCTGCCTCTAGCTTTGCTTCAATCACCAGGGATTGGCCGGGCCCGATGCTGCCGAGGATCTTGAATTGACGCACCGCCGTGAGCCGCAGGTTCCTTAGTGGCTCGATGCCGGGGCGTGTTTGCGCAAGGATGCCGCCGAGCTGGGCCAGGGCTTCGACCATGATCACGCCGGGCAGCAGCCCGTGACCGGGGAAATGACCGCGCAGAAATTCCTCGGTGCCTTTGAGCTGCCAGCGCGCCGTGGCGGATTCGCCCGGAACCAAGGCCGTGAGTTCATCAATGAAGCGGAATTCAGGCCCATGCGGAAGGGAGGAAAGCGCTTGGACAAAACTTGTCTGGTGAGGCATAATCGGCGCAGATACCATGAAGCGAGGCCACAGCAAACGGCAACCTCCCGCACGGCTGCCATGATCGAGTGGATTCGACGCTGGACAGCGGCTGTTGCGTGCGCCG
>JAQGPI010000563.1 GCA_028293175.1 Verrucomicrobiaceae bacterium
ACGGGTTCAGTTCTTGGACGACCCGTTGATCGTAAACAACACCATGGGGTTTGTGAAGCGTATTATCACCGAACACCAGGGCCTCAAAGTCCTACGGGCGGGCTGATCCAGCCCAAGTACGTTCGTCTCCGAAGAAAAGAACTCCCAGTTTCCGGCCCACCCCGATCCGTGCTACTTTGGAAAAACGCCCGCCGCCCGCACGTATCTCGCTTATGTCCCCTGAGCGCACCTGTCGTTTCGTCCTCCGCGCAGCTGGCATGGGTGGCGAATTTGGCCGCACGCCAAGGATCAATGCCAACGTGAGCCGTGACCACTGCCTGTTTCGCGAGTTCGCCATCAGCCGGTGAAACCGGATGATCTCGCGGCCACCATGTACCATCTGCTTGGCCTGCATGACACGGAAGTGAAGGACGCTGCTGGCCGTGTGGTGGCCATTAGCGAGGGCAGACCGGTGCATGAGATTATTGCGTGATACAGGCGCTTGGAGAGGATGGGAAGAATGGGAATCCTGGGAGGAATGAGAAGAATGAGAAGAATGAGAAGAATGAGAAGAATGGCCGGGGCGCCCCAGCATTCCTCCCATCATTCTCATCACTCTCTTTTCCAGCCTAAATCGTCGTCGTCCGCCCCGTCCCCAGGGTAGTCGGAGCAGGCACATCATCCGCGCTGTTAGGCTTCACCTGACGGCTCACGCCTTCCAGCTCTTGCAGCTTCACACGCAGCACCTCAGGCACCGCCTTGCGCTGCTCATCAGTGGTAACGGTGAAGACCTGCTCCTGACCCTCCAGCGGCTTGGCGGTGAAGATCTTTTCACTGCCTTCCTGGCGCAGAGCATACTCGCCGCTCTTGTCGCGACGAGTGACGTTGCGCTCAAAGTTGTTGTTGATGGCGCTGATGGAATTGCTGATCACATTGCCCGCGCCATCGACTTGGGTGGAGGAACTTGATTGCGTGGATGTACTGGATTTCGGCTGGCCAGGAGGCTGGCCTTTGTCACCCTCGGGCTTGTTATCCTTATTGGACGGCCCTCCGCGTGGACCTCCATGGGTGTCGTCGCCGGGCATGCCGGGTTTTTGATCACGGCCATACTGCGGCGGCTGCGGTGCGGGGCCCGTGCGCGGGCCCCGCGACCATTCCTGCATGCGGTTCTGGAAATCACGCATGCCCTGCTGGAAGTGATCGAGACCTTCGCGCATGTCCGGGTTCAAACGCGGGCCATCGAAGCCGCCGCCGTGCATCCCAGGCCAGCGTGAGGGGCCCTCCGCCTGGATCGCGGGCATCAGCTTCTCGCCCACCTTCACCGTCACCTTATGCTCGGCACCGGCGCGCCTGATGGTGAAGACGATTTCGCTGTCCTTGGCAGTGCTGCGCACCAGGGCCGCGAGCTGCTCGATGTTCACCAAGCGCTGATCGCCCAGCAGTACCAGCACATCATGCTGGAGCAGGCCCGCAGACTTGGCAGGGCTGTCTGGCATCACCTCTTCCACTAGCAGGCCAAAGCCTTCCCCAAGGCCCGTCTGCGCCCGTACTTCGGGCGAAAGGCTGCGTGTCATTACGCCAATGAACGGCGTCGGCTTCATCTCTGGTCCGCGACGCTCGGAACTGCCCCGGTCACCATCATGATGGCGGCGGCCACGATCGCGATCCCGATCACCGTCCCGACGCTCGCCATCGGGGGGCGGCGGTGGCTTGGGCTTGTTGTTGTCATGGCTGTCGCCCGGTTTGTCTCCAGGCGGTGTCGGCGGCTTGGGGGCCTCCGCAGGGGGCGTGGCCACAGGATTATCCTGCGCCATCAGGTGGCGGGGACCGCACAGCAGGCCGCTGGCGGCGACAAGGAGAAGGGGAATATGGGTGGTTTTCATGGGGTTTTAGACTGAAAATTCACTGCCTAGGTTCACTGATATTTCACGGGTAGAGCGAGAGATTCCTGCTTGGGCACCTCCACGGTGTACTCCGCGCCATCGCGCGGATCGATCCACTGATGGCGCTCCACGCTGATGACCTTCATCTGGCGAGAAGGCGAACCGGGCGTGGCAAAAGAGATGCCCATGTCCTCCACTTCCACCCATTCGCGAGTGCTGCTCACCGGCATCACGGCGGCGGCGGGAACGGCAGTGGCGGCGGGCGATATGCTCGCCACGGAAACGAGGCCGGAATTGGTGCGCCCCTGGCTCTGCACCGCACCCATCACCACCACAGCGGCGGCGGCACCGAGGCCTGCCCACACGATATTGGCCAGCCACTGCGCGGGCTTTTTCTTTACCAGAGCGGCTTCAGGCGTCGCTTCGCGGAAGCTTTGGACCAGACCGAGGTCATGCTGCACGCGCCCCGCGAGTTCAGGGGAGGGGGCCACCGGTGTCATCGAGCGCAGCAGGTTTTCGAGTTCAGTATCGTTCATAACAATAGAGGGGTGGAAGGACCGAAAAGATTCAAGCCAGAGCCGGGGCCGGGGCGGCGCCCAAGTCCTCGCGAAGCGGCTCCAGCACGCGATGAAGATTGTTAAGGGCATAGCGGTAGCGCGAGGCAACGGTGTTGGTGGTTTCGCCAGTGGTGGCGGCGATTTCGGCAAAGGTCAGCCCGGCCCAGATGCGCAGGGTCACGACCTCGCGCTGCTCTGGCGAAAGATCGCGCATAGCCCGCTCCAGCATCAGCGCATTCTCGCGGTCTTCTACCGGCGGGTCAAAGTGCGGTGCCTCCTCGGACGGCAGCGCGATTTCAGAATTCGTCTCACGGCGCAGACGGCGTTCATCACTCCGGCGCACATCCAGCGCAATGGTGCGCACGGTCGCATAGAGCAGCGGCACATGCTCGCGGTCGCCGCCCGGATTGCGCTGCCACCAGCGCACAAAAGCCATCTGCACAATGTCCTCCGCATCCGCGCTGTTCGTGGCCCACTGTCGACCATAAAGTAGGAGCTTCGGGGCCAGTTCCTGAAAGCAGATGTGCCAGTCGGCAGTGATGTCGTGAGGCTTCATGCGGGAAAGTCAGGGAAAGAAGCCGAGGGCTTCACCATTGCTAACGACACCCGATGAAGGATTTGTGTGCGGAGTTTTAAAAAATGTACACCGAAGTGAGGCTCGCATGACAATCGACGACGATTACAAATCCAGCCGTCAGTTATCGTAGACGACCTTCGTGGCAACTGCTTCAATCCCGCCAGCGAAGCCAGCAGGCTTCCATTTAACAAGATACAGGAAATCATCCCATGAGCGACGACGTCAAACCCAAGCCTCTGTTCTACATCGTGCTGTTTCTAGCCGTGGCAGCTCTCGCCGCCTATGGCTTGCGCGGCGTGCTCTTCCCCCGCAACGCCAGCACCGGCCCCGGCAACATCAGCGCCACGGACCTCAAAACCGCCACCGGCACGGAAGCCCCGGATGCGAACGTCCCCACCACGGTGAAGGAATACACCTTCAAATCCAGTGAGAAGCTGCCTCCGATCAAGGAGACCAGCGCCTACACGCCGATGGCGGACCGCACGGTGAAATTCGCCCTGAACGTCTGGGCGGGCTGGGCTCCGATTATCCTGCAAAACGGCGGCGGCGCGGCGGGCAAGACCTGGACCACGCCCGGCGGCCAGCCTTTCAAGGTGGAACTCGTGCTGATCGACAACCCGGTGGCCATGCGCGATGCCTATGCCTCCGGCAAGGTCCACATCGGCTGGGGCACGCTGGACATGGTACCGCTGTTCATGGATGAGCTGAAAAAGGACCCGCGCTTGATGCCCCGTGTGTATCAGCAGATCGACTTCTCCAATGGCGGTGACGGCATGGTGATCCGCCGCAGCGCGGCCAAGGATCCGAAGAACCCGACCATCTCCGATCTGCGCCACAAGAAGATCGTGCTGGCCCAGAATTCGCCCAGCGAATACTTCCTGCTCAACGCCCTGGTCAATGGCGGCGTGCAGCCAGCGGAAGTGTCGTTCGTTTACACGGAAGATGCCTTCCAGGCCGCTGCCGCCTTCAACAGTGACAAGTCCATCGCGGCCTGCGTTTCCTGGGCTCCCGACATCTACAACCTCAGCAAGCTCGAGGGCAACCACATGCTGGTGAGCACCGCCACGGCCAACAAGCTGATTGCCGATGTATGGTACGCCCGCGCCGACTTTGCTCGCGACCACCCCGATATTTGCGAAGGTCTGGTGCGCGGCATCTTCGAAGGCATGGAAAAGATGAAGACGGAGGAAGGCCGCAAGCAGGCCGCCGCCCATATGTCCAAGCTGTACAGCATACCGGAAGGCGACACGCTGGGCATGCTGGGTGATGCGCACTCCACCAATTATGCGGAAAACCGCGAGTTCTTCCTGAACCAGAACAATCCCGCCAACTTCGAGCGCACCTGGAGCACCGCCTACCTGCTCTACCGCAAGATGAACCGCATCCAGCAACAGGTGCCGTTCGATCAGGTGATGGACTTCAGCATCCTGCAGAAACTCGCGAATGAGGAGCCCTACAAGAGCAGCAAGAACGACTACCAGATCAACTTCGCCGCAAAGACGGTGCAGAGCGTGAAGGCCGAGGGCACTGAAATTCTGACCAAGGTGATCACCCTGCACTTCTATCCGAATTCATGGGACCTGCGCAAGACGGTGACCGTGCGTGAAGAAGGCAAGGACATCGAGCGGCTCTATGAAGGGAACCTTGATGCCGTGTTGACCGAAGTGGCCCAGATGGCCGCGCAGTACGGCGGTGCCAATATCGTGATCGAAGGCCACACTGACAGTTCCATGAAGGGCCAGGTGAGTCCGCAATTGGTGAAGGATCTCTCCACCAACCGGGCTGCCGCAGTGAAGACCGAACTGATCAACAAGTTCCCGAGCTTCAACCCCAATCAGTTCAGCACCGACGGCCTCGGCTGGGCCCGCCCATTTGATCCTGCGGACCCGGACAATCACGCCAAGAACCGCCGCGTGGAGATCAAGGTGATCTCGCTTGAGCATCCAGAGTGAGCAGCGCAGGCCCGCCCCACCGTTCTATTCCGTTACCCTTCAGCCTTCCATGTCTGAAAGCCTCACTCCACTGCCAGCAGAGCCGCTTGCGCCTGCGCTTGTCCTCGTGCCTGCATCGTCAGCACCGGTCTCGCGCTGGCGGGCCTGGCTCACCCGCACCGGTACCATCCGCGATGTGCCGGGCCAGTTTGAAGGCATTGCCTTCGGTGGTCTCAGCCTTGCCCTGGTGCTGCTAATGTGGTGGTTCCTCACGCGCGGCGACAACGGCCAGCGCATTGTCGATGGCTACACCTTGCCCAGCCTCACTGATACCATCGCCTCCTTCCCGTCGCTGTGGTTTCAACGCGAGCTGTCGATCAGCGCGCTCACCAGCCTTGCACGGGTTGTGGCAGGCTTTGCCATCGCCACGGCGATTGCCGTGCCGCTGGGTGTGATCGCGGGCAGCTACCTGCGCGTGAATGCCTTCCTACGGCCCATCAGCCTGTTTGGCCGCAATGTGCCTATTGCCGCGCTCATTCCGCTCACGCTCATCTGGTTTGGCCTCGGCGAGGTGCAGAAGGTGATGTTCATCTTCTTTGCCACGGTCGCCTTCGTGCTCTTCGATACAACGAATGCGGTGCAGGCGGTGCAGGACCGGTATATTGACACGTCCTACACTTTGGGAGTTCATGCGACACGAAAAAAAGGTGCGCGGCTGGCCGCCCTCTTTGGCCTGATCTACGGCGGCATCGCTGCCTTGGGCTGGTTCGTTTTGAGCGAAGACAAGACCCTCACGTTGGCGGCGGAGCTTGCTTCGTCGGCTTGCTGGGAGCGCTTCGCCGGGGCCTTCATCGCGGGCTTCGCCCTGTGGTATCCCATTGAGAGCCATCAAGCGCTTCGCAAGGTGATCCTGCCACTCGCCATGCCGGACATTGTCAACAGCCTGCGCCTCATTTTCGGCCTCGCCTTTGGCTACATCATGCTGGCGGAGGTGATCAATGCGCAGCACGGGCTCGGCGCGCTCATCATCATCAGCCAGCGCCAGGGACCGCGTGAGCACATCTATCTCTGCCTCGTCATCATCAGCCTCATGGCCTGGGCCATCGACCGCCTCATCATGCGGCTGCAACGTCACCTTTTCCCGTACCTGAAACATGGCCCGGCCTGATTTTTACTCCTATGGCAAAGCCTGAACTATCAGCGGGTGAGAGCCCTTGCGAACTGAAGACCGTACAGCCGCCCTCTGGCAAGCTGCCGCTCATCGTGGACTTCCAGAGCGTGACCAAGACCTATGAGGCGGGCACGCGCAAGTCATTCACTTCCATCCACAATGTGACCTTCGCGGTGGAGGACCTGCCCAAGGTAGGCGAGTTCATCGGCATCCTGGGCCCTAGCGGCTGCGGCAAGAGCACCGTACTGCGCCTGATCGCCGGACTGGCACCGCAGTTTCCCGCAACTTCCGGCGTAGTGCTGGTGAATGGCAAGCCGGTGGAGGCCCCAGGGCCGGACCGTGGATTCGTGTTTCAAGACTATGCTAACTTCCCTCACCGCACCGTGTTGGAAAACGTCGCCTTCGGCCTGGAGTGCGCACAAGTCTCCGTGAAGGAGCGCCACGAGCGCGCTCGCGAGTGGATCAAAAAGGTAGGGCTGGACCCGCTGAAGGATGCTGGCAAGTACCCGCATCAACTCAGCGGCGGGATGAACCAGCGCGTGGCCATCGCCCGCAGCCTGATCATGCACCCCAAAATCATCCTCATGGATGAGCCTTTTGGCGCGCTCGATCCGGGCACACGCGAGCGCATGCAGGATTTGCTCGTCACCCTGTGGAAGGAGCTCGAAGCCACCGTCTTCTTCGTCACCCACGATGTGCCCGAGGCAGTGTATTTGGGCGATCGGGTGTTCATTTTCAGCCCCTCGCCGGGCACCATCAAACATCAACTGCACGTGGCTCCGCCGGACCGCCCGGCCCGTCAAATGCAGGCCGAACCCACCTTCCTCGATTCTGTACGACAAGTGCGGGCATTGCTGGACGAGTTGGAAAGCCCCATCGACAATGGAAACGGCGTCAATGTGACGTCCTGATATGAACCCGCCCCCCTCCAACGGTTTTGTGGCTGCCTTGAAACGCGCGTTTTTCTGGCACTGGCATGCGCTGGCCCTTGCCTCTGGCGTTGGGTTCGCCTTGCTTAGCGATCAAACGCAGGCATGGCTGGCCCTGGTGTCGGCGATGGAGATGGGATACCTCGGTTTCCTGGGTTTAAACCCACGCTTCCAAGCAGTATTGCAGGGCAAAGAATTGTTAGCCCAGCCAGTCGGGCGCCCGTCAGCCGCCTCAGCCTCCGAGCGCTTCCAGCGGCTCACATCGTTTCTCTCCGCCGATGATCTCTCGCGCTTTCAGGAGCTGCACCGCCGCTGCTCCAGTCTGCTGAACCTGCGCCGCAGCATGGACAGTAAGGAAGGCGAGGATGGGGTGGAAAATTTTCGCGCCGAGTCGCTGGACCGCATGCTCTGGCTGTTCCTGAAACTGCTGCATCAAAAGTCCGGCCTGGAGCGCTTCCTGGCCTCCACCCAGCGCAGCCAGATCGAGCAAGACTTGAAGGATGCCGAAGCGAAAGCCGCCGCGTCGAAACAGCGAGACACGTCCGCCGGTGGCATCGAAAGCCGCCTGACCTCCTCCATCAACGAGCGCATCGTCACCATCCGCGAGCGCTTGGAAAACCACGACCGCGCCACCGAAAGCCTGGAACTGGTGGGCGCAGAAATCGACAAGACCGAGCAGCAGATCATTCATCTGTGCGAGGTAGGCATGACTAGCCGCGACTCCGCTGGATTGAGCGCCCAGGTGGACAGCATTTCCGAGTCGCTGCAATCCTCTGAAAAGGCCTTCGCTCATGCTTCCGTCGCTTCCCTTTTGGACGATGAAGCACCGCCGCCGCTGCTCTCCGGCGGCGTGGTGACTCAGCCTAGAGCCCGGCCCTTGGAGGGCATCGCCCGCCGCTAACAGTTCAGTTCATTCTCAGTCCAGACATCAACGCCCCACCAACCACCACTATGCTCCGTCGCCTCTCCAACATTGTCCGCGGTTTCCTGAGCCTGTTCATTTCGGGCATTGAAATGCGCAATCCTGAAGCCTTGTTGGAATTGGAAAAGGAGAACCTGCGCAAGCAGATTGCTCAGTTCAACCAGGGGCTCAGCGCCCACGCCGGGCTGGTTGAAAAGCTCATGTCACAAGTGAAGCGACTGGAGCGCGAGGAGCAGGATCTGAAGGCGAAGGCTGGCGCCAACATCCGTGCAGGCAACCAGCGCTTGGCCGGCGAGATCGCCGTCGAACTTCAACGCGTGCGCCGCGACTTGGCGGAAAACCGCTCGCAGCTTGAAGACGCCGACAAGACTTACAAGGAACTGATGATGTCGCGCGATACCGCCATAAAGGCCGCGCGCGACAAGATGAACGAACTGCGCAAGGGTCTCGATGATCTGAAAATGAAGAAGGCGCTCGCTGAAATGAACGAGATGGCCAGCGGCATGCTCACCGAGATCGGCGGCAGCGGCGACACGCTCGACCGCCTGCACGGCATGGTGGAAGAGCAGCGCACCAAGGCCGCAGGCCGTGCCCGCGTGGCGAAGGACAGCATCGACACCAGCCGCTTCAAGGAAGACAAGGCCGAACGCGAAGCCCTGGAAGACATGGCCCTTGCTGATCTCGCTGCCGAACTCGGCATGCCCGTCGCCTCCACCACTCCCGCAGCTCCGGCAACGACCGAGGTGAAGCGGGAGATGACGCAGGAGTAGCAGAAGGTATGAAAATAGGTTTGGAGCCGTTCCGCCCCTCACCCCAACCCTCTCCCGCCGGGAGAGGGAGTTTGCGC
>JAQGPI010000572.1 GCA_028293175.1 Verrucomicrobiaceae bacterium
CCCCGGTTTGGGCGCAGTGTCTGCAGCGGTCGCCCCCGCCACAGGCTTCGGGACGGCCTGGCAGGCGTCGTTGATCAGGTTGAAATCGCCAAACAGCACGCCGGGGCTGCTGTGTTCCTTGATCTGCAAGGGTGTCCAGCGCGGGGCGAGGTAAGGGAAGTCGGCGCGGAAAGGCTTGTCATTGGTGGTGGCGCGCGGGGTCTGGCGGCTTTCCGAGCATGACAGCTCGAGCAGCAAGGTTTCGCCATTGTCTGCCAGGGTCTTGGAGATATCATCGGCATACCAGCGGCCGTTGGGAAATTTGGCGGGCAGCGCGAGGTCGAAGACCATGACATCGGGGACGGCGTCGTAGTGGCGATGTGCCTCCAGAGGTGCGATGAAAGTGGCGAGGCCATTCTCCATCAGGGTAGGATTGGCATGCACGCGCATGATCTCCGCGACGTGTTGTGAAGGGGGCAGGGCGTTGAGGTAACCAAAGCGCGGCAATTGGGTGCGCAGCGAGCGGCCGACGAAATCTGAGATGGTGCCATCCGGCTTGTGTGTGGTGCCCCATAGCAAGAGGGGCTGCCCGCGCACTGGTTCGCCGTTGGGCTTGCGCAGGGCATCCAGCGGAATGCTGATCACAATGCCGATGACGTTCCCGCGGAAGAAGCGCGGGAAGATAAAGGGATCATCAAAGATGCCGCCCTGCACGTTGATCGCCCCTTTGGCGAATTTGGCCTCGTCAATGAAGGGCTCTCCCTTGTCGAAATTCAGGCGCTTTTCGATGACGACGTTGGGCCGTAGGGGAATGCCGCTGATCTTGGGCATGACCACCACGGTCTCGGAATTGACACCGTCCGGCTTCAGGTCGAGGTGGAAGTCGAGCAACACCTGATCAGAGATGGCTTCAGGCTTGTCGATGATTCCGCCGTAGAGGCGCTCCGCGAGATCCTCCGCCTGGTTTTGCGCGAGCAGGGCGCCTCGTTTCACCAGCAGGCCGAGCAGGGCTTTTTCCGCCATGATTTCGTTGTCGCTGAGAATGCCTCCAAAGGCGGGCGGGCTGGCTTTGCGTGCGATGTCGCGCGCTTCGGCCTGCTTTTTAATTTCGTCATCCAGCTTCTTCACGGCGTCTGCGGATCGCGCAGGGTCGAAGTGATGCATTGTAGGATTGAGGTCCAGATGCACGCGGAAGGAATAGTCCGAGAGTTTCTCCTTGCTCTGCAGTTTCCCGATCTGGTCAGGCAGCAGGCGACGGCGCACACAGAGACTGACGATGAGCTGGTCCGCCTTTTCCAGGCGCGCCTTCACTTCGTTACTTCGCTGCCCGGCCGTATCGGCCGCATCCTTGCCAGTGATGGAGACATCCTCCAGGATAGGCCGTCCCTTTTCATCCGCCAGGAAGGCATGCAGATCGGTGATGTTCGCGGCGGAATCATCCAGCGGCTTGAAGGGGTTGAGCACGCTTTGTGGATCGGCGTGATCCGATGCCCGCACGGGGAAGGAAAGAAGGCCGCCGGCCAGCAGCGCGGTGCACAAAGCCCAGGAATGCAGTTTCATAGTGAATAAAGGCGAGTGATGAAGGTTCCTTAGCTGAGCAGGGCATTGGCGGCGTCGTTGCCGAGTTTGCGGTAGCTTTCCCACTGGTTGGCGTCGTAGAACTGGTCGAGCGTCGATTCCTGCGGGAAAGTGGGGTTCGCCTTCGCGTAAGAGGCCACGTCCAGCGACTCGTTGCCGCTGAGCCCGGCTTTGATCAGGAGCAACCAGGAATCAGGCTGGTTTCTGCCGGGGTAGGTTACGCTGGCAAGAGCGGTCTGTTTGGCGCCGGTACCGCCTCTGGCGGCATTGTGTTTGATGGCGGCGATGCTGCCCACTTCGCCAAGATTGATCCACGCGGCGATCCATGGCGGAAGGTTCGCGGGAATGGCGTCGAGCCACTTCACCTCGGCGCCGAAATCCACGCGCACGCTGTTCACCATCTGGCCCAGATCCCCAAAGGCATAGTTTGGATCTTCCGTGGCATCCGTGCAGATCACAAAAGGCACACGGCGGCGCAGCAGCTCGTACACACCGCTGTTTTCCAGATGCCCGCCATCGGTGAGATTCCAAAATTCCAGCGAGGGGCCGCCGAATCTTCCGCGCCATTCGGCAAAGAGCAGTTGCTGGGCGCGCAGCAGCGTTCCGGGCAGCTCTTTCAGCCGGCGCCATGCATTGGAAGGGAAGCGGCCGGGACGCTCGGTGGCATGGATTCCTGTATTCCACCAGAAGCCGAGCCGCAGGTTGAGGACGCCCCAGAACAATGAGGCAAGGGGGCCTGTGGCACGTCCCTGGGCGGTGGAAAACGCCGCGCCTGAAATCCCAGTCCATTGCCCAAGCGTGAGGTTTTGCACTACTGCAGGCCTGCCATCGCGCCTGCCTAGGGGATGGAAGGTGTCGGGACTTGCATTGAGCGGCACGGCTTCCAGAGCGAGCGGTGCGACCTCCTCGTCGGTCGCGTCGTTCTTGTCGTGATCCAGGCCTTCCACCCAGCGGCGGAATTTCAGCCAGCTTGGCGGCTCAACGTCGGCACTCCACTTGGCAAAGTAGCGCCGTCCAACGCTTACGCCAAAGCTGCCCACTGTCATCAGCAAGCCCTTGTTGTCGCGGATTTCGCGCTGTGACTTGTGATCCACCGTCTCATTCACGCACACGGAGATCAGGTGCAGTGGCCCGCCATTCACTTCGGGCCGGTAGAACTGGTGCGGAATGTCGTCCTCGGGATGCGCGATGCTCACGTCGGAGGCGATGTTCTCCGGCGCGCTTGTGCGCTCGTCGTTGGAGGCGCCAAGGAAGGTGCGCGTGATGCGCCGGACGTACTCGGCGTTGAGCGAGGTGAGGTTCAGCAGGTCAAACGCGCGGCCGATAGACAGCGAAAACAGCAGCGCGGCAAGAACTCCGCCCCAGGCCGAGCGCGGAGAGAAGACGACGAACATGTGATGCGCAATGACATCGCCCACGAACAGAAGGACGAGAGTCAGGACGAGGCCGATGAGTTTCAACAGTGCCGCCATGTTCGGGGCCTTGCTGGCAGGCAGCACCTTCGTTGCCTGCGAGCGCAGCCACTCCAGCGCGGGTGACAGGGCGAGCAGGGCGGCCAGCATCTCGCCCAGGACCCTCTTCCCGCCCACATACAGGGCGAAGGTGTCCAGCACCATCCAGAAGATGAGGACGAGCAGGATGATCAAAGCTTCCGCCAGCCCGCGGTCCAGGCGGTCGCGTATGAGCGGGCCGATCTGCCTTCTTTCCTGCGTGGTCTGGTCGGTGATCGTCAACCGCGCCATTTCCTGCCAGATGAGGGCCAGGGCGAGGATGCCGACCATCGCTCCCGCCCATTGCACGTTGCCCGGGATCAGCAGCGCCACGGTGGCACCGGTCACAAGCACCAGCCAGGCCGCGAGCGGGTGGGGTGAGTAAGCGCGGTAGGAGCCTCGTTTGGGCGACAGCCAGTAGCCAAGCTTCAGCGGTAGCACGACTAAGCCCAGCGCCGCCAGGGGCAGCCACCACCACTGCGACAACTGGACATGGATACCCCACGAGGCAGGCAGCGGCAGCACTGGTGCCGGCGGCACATAATGTTGGTAAAACGGCAGCTCGGCGATGCCCGCCAGGGTGCCAAAGGCAAAGATCAGTAACGCTGCCAGCACAAAATGAATGGTGAATATATTGCGGAAGAACAAGGACAGCCCCATCAGGTAGTCATTGGTGCCGCTTGAGAAGAGATAGTTCGCCTGCGCCCGCAGCCAGCGCAGGGGCATGCTGTCCCCATTGCTCAAGATGTCCTGCGCCCGCCCGCATGGATCACCGGCGCGCGTCACCCGGTCACGCATGAACAGCCGTCCGAGAAAGCTGCCGGTAAAGCCCCCGCCTGAAATGGTGGACAGGTAGTCGATCTGCCGCAGACGGCCTTTCTGGGCGATGGCCTGCAAAACGCCGAGCGTGAACGTGGCGCTGCGCACACCGCCGCCCGAGAAAGCAAGTCCCACCATGTTTTGCGGGCGCTGATTTTGGATATCCTCGCACTTTTTCTCTGTGACGTTTTTTCTGGTTTCAGGAGTGGCGGCAGTAGTTGAGGGCGGCGTTGACGAAGATGGCGAGGAAAATGCTCCTTCCGTTGTGGTCCCGGCCTGCTCTGGAGTGTGCTCTTCTTCCGCTTTGTCTTCCTTCTCACCGAGTGCTTTCAGGCGTTTGCTGGCGGTTTCTTCTGCTTTCTTGAGTTCTTCTTGTCTCTGCGCCGAAAGCACTCCCGGCTTAATATCATTGGTCCCGGAGTAGACCATGGCCTTTTCCCGCCGCTCAATGACCGCATCGATCTCCGCATTACGGATCGCATCTGGATAGCTGACGTCGCAGGTGGCGTTCAAGATTGTGTCCGCAGCCTTCTCGCTGACCATAAAGATCGGCGCGAGAATGAAGTAACCTGGAATGTCCGGGAATACGGAGGCATCCACCACGCGCAAGCCTTTAACGCCATGAACCCGGAACTGGCTGTCGAGCACGGCTTCCTTGTCCGTGAGTTCGGCGGTATCAGCCTTCCACGCATCGCTGCCCATGCGGCAGGTGCCGCAGGCATGGTGGCCCCAGGCTTCATTTTGAATCCACTCTTCGAGCGTCAGTTCTGGCTCGTTGTTCGCCCGCCGCTTCTCATTTTCGGTATCGATGTAATTTTTTGGCTGGATCTCCACCCTGAAGGGAGAGCCCGGCTGGCTGTTGAGCGCGCGCATCGACTGGATGGCCTCGGCCAGGGCATTGACATCCTTGTCGGCCTCGGTCTTGGCCACCACTTCATCGAAGGAATGAAAGCAGATGTCTGGCGTATCTAAGGCATTGCTGCTGCGCAGGCGCACCTTGCCCTTGTCGTTGCGTGTGTAGGCCTTGAGGATGACCCACGTCCACAAATTGCGCTGGTCGTGGACCGCTCCCAGTTCCGGTCGCAACACCTCCCTGGACCAGTTCCAGTAGTAGCCTCGAAACGCTGCCGGCGTTCCGAAAGTGAACAGATCCGGGCCCGGCTTCTTCTTATCCGCGTACGCTGAGCGCTGGAGAATGGCCAGTGTGCCGCCGTTGGATGTGTACAGTCCTTCCCGATCCTTTTTCCACTCTGCCAGCACCTTGTCCGCCGTGTTCGCCGGATCGAAGCCCACAGTGTCGAGGGATGTAAATTCGCTCTTCAATTCGCTGATCACCCCCACCTCATAGCGATCCTGAAGATTGCAGCCCACACCTGGAAGATTCACGAGGGGTGTGATCCCATGCTTGACCAGGTCTTCTGCTTTCCCGATGCCGCTGAGCATCAACAATTGCGGCGTATTGAACGTGCCGCCGCTGAGGATGACTTCCCCCAAGTTCGCTTTGACGTGACAGGGAAATTCGTCGCTGGGCATCCCTTCTCCGTGCAATGGACTGGCTTGATACAGATGCGAACCTAGTCTGACGTTCACGCCTGTGACCTGCGGTACGGGGCTGGTTGTATCGAAGATCAGGCTGGTGACGTGGGCGCGCGACAGAATTTCCAGGTACTCCGGGTACTCCTTTTTGGTTTTCAGGATGAACTCACGAACCCCAGCGCGGCGCCCCTTCAAGGAATTGCCGTTTTCGTCGATCACATTGTCATGAGACTCCGCGCCGCCCATGCCCTGGGGAATAAGGAACACTCCGCCCTTGAAGTTGTCGGCGCGGGCCGCGCTGTCATTGGGATCCAGCGCGCGCGCAGCGCCAAAGGTGATCAGCAGTTGCTTCAGCCAGGCGGTCAGGGCATTGCTGCCTTCGATGGTCTTGAATGCGGACTGGATCAGAACCTTGGTCAGGTCCGCATCCATCTTGATGATCTTGTTGACCAGTTTCAGCGAAATGAAACTGGTGGGCTGCCAGCCTTTGAACCCGTGGCCTCCGCGATCCAGGACGGAGCGCGGATTGATGAAGCGCATGAAGGCCTCCAGGGCGGTGAACAGCCACTTGAAGGTCTTGGTAAAGAAGCCGCGGTACTCGTCAAGATAGAGGCAGTTCTCCATCTTGGCGAAGTAGGGCTGCATGGACTGCGCGCTCCAAGAGGGATCATTGGTGAGCGCGGCGATCGAGTCCCAATCGTGGTCATTGGGGCGGATGACGATCATCGCGTGATGCCCAGTGCAGCCGCCGATGCCGGAGCTGCGCGGATAGAAGATGCCGCCTTTGCCATTGCTGCTGGCAGGCGGCGAGCCCGAGCTGGGATCGTGTGATTTATTGTATTTCTGGTCTTTTTCCTGCCGTTTGTCATCCTCATAATGCCGCACGCTGAATCCCCAGCTAAACGCATCCGCTTCTGTTGCGGCCGCCTGGAACAGGGGTGCCTCCAGCACGGCGGTGTCATCATCTGGATCTTTGGCTGGTCCGCCGGAGCCTAGTCCACCTCCGGCCGCTTTGTCTCGAAGTTCCTGCGCATGCTGCCGCAGTTCCTCCTTCGGATCACCGCCGGCTTCGATCAACAGCACCTTTTTCCTCGCCCGCGCCAAGCGGCAGGCCAGCGGCCCGCCGCCCGCGCCAGATCCTACGATGATGTAGTCGAAGTCTGAGTCTTCAGGGGTGAAAACCTTTCTGAGCAGTTCCATCACCGCAGGATCCTCGTTAGGTGTACTCATGGCAGGTAAGTGGCAAAGGGTTGCGCTACGCGATTACAGGGTTTTGAGGAAGGCGATCAGGTCTTCCTTGGCCTTGTCGTTGGCCTCGGGGCTGGTGGTGTCGAGCGTCTCCCCAAACAGGTGCCCGCGGTCGAGGGTGAAATCCTTGCACTTGCTCGCGTCGAGCAGCGGATCTCCCGCCCGGCGGGCAAGGATTTCGTAGGCTTCGTCTCCCTTCTTGTTCTCCTTCTTGATCTCCGCCATCGCCAGCACCAGCGAGACGAGACCCCGGATGAAGTTGGGCGAGTCCCGGTCAATGTTCATTACCAAGTTCACGGGGGTGCCTTGTGGAATGGGACCTACTTTCAGGGATAGAGGCCCCACCGTTTGGTGTGAGATCGGCACCGTGAACAGCTTTTCGCCCAGGATGAAGCGGTTCGCCGTGTAACCCACGGCCAGGGCCGCCAGCGTGAGCACGGTGAAGAAGCCCCGGGACAGCCCGGCCAGCGAAGGCCGCGCCCGGCACAAGATCGCCAGGGCCGTGATGCCCAGCACCAGAGATGCCCAGAGGCAGTGCAGGCTGCTCCACGACAGATAAACCAAGGCCAGCAGTACCAGCCCCAGCAGCACCCGCGGCGTACGGCGGTCCTCAGGAGAGGTTTGAAGGAACACCACGCCAAGAGTCATCAGCACGGCCGCGATGATCCACCACTGCCAGGACATCAGGTCCAGCAGGCCGGACACCGCCATCAGAATCACCGCCAGCTTGCTGGTGCCACCACTACCGCCCACACCTGTGACAAACAGCCCTACACCCACGATCAACGCGAGCAGGATCAGCGCCACGCCCACATAGCGGGGGCGGCGCACCCAGGTCAGCACCGCCAGCACCGGCACCAGCAGCAGCCACAGGCCCCAGATCAGCACCCAGGTGGCGAACGGTCCGAACAGGCCCAGCACAAAAGGATGCGCGTAACTGGGTGCAAACTCCAGAAAGGTTTCTTCCGTTGGCACGCGGTAGACAAAGCCGCTGTCGTGGCGTGCGGCCTCAGAACCGGTGCCCCGCAGATCGCCTTCGCGCGCCACAACGGTCTTCTCAGTGATTTGGTACCAGGGCTCATTGGTGCTGTCCGCCAGCTTCGGCTTGGCTTGCTCCGCCTTCAACCAGCCCCACTCCGCCTTTGAGAACTGAGGCTCTTTCTCTTTGCGCTTGTCCTTCCACAACACCCGACGAATCGAGTCCGAAAACTGCACCAGACGACCGGTGACGGAAGGGTCTTCACGGAACAGCCCCAGCGTATTGTTATGCAGGAAGGGCGCCGTGGCCCACAGCGATACATGGGTGGCGGGCCGGTAGTAACCGACACCGCCGCCAGGTGCCTCGAAAGTCCGCTCCCGGCCGGTGATCGGATCGGTGTAACTGATCGCGCCCACCTTATCCAACTTCTTGTAACTCGTGGAACTGAAGTTGTCCCACACGTTTTCCGCCACGGCATTGGTGCCCAGTGTGCGCCCGGCATTGGTGCCGATCAGCGTGACAGGCACCCGGATGTCGGTGGACAGATAGTTGTCTTTCCAGAACTCCGCCTTGTAATCCAACGGGTCATCGGTCAGCGGTCCAACCATGTTTCTCAAACGCGCCTTGTATTGCTTGTATGCGGTACTGGCCTTGAAGTCCTGCCAGTTGTTGGCGTCCATCGGCAGGGTGTAAGTGTTGTCGCTGGGCGGTGCCTCCAGCGCCCATGAAACTCCCGCAGTGCCGTGCTTAAATGTCACCCTGAAGTCTTCGGGCTGCTTGCTCGAGTGACAGATCGCGCAGTTGTCAATCCACACCTCGCGCCCGTGTTTTCGCTTGGCTGCGGTGTCCAGCGCCAGGTAGCTTTGAGCTGCGCTGCTGGCAGTTTCGCCGTTCGCATCCGTGGCGGAGCGCAGCTTCATTGCCTGGGTGCTGTTGTGCGGCAGGAGTGAAGGCGCGCCCTTGGCCTCCTTTTGGTCCCCGGCTGCGACCGCTCCCGGTGTTGGATTTGCTCCTGCGGGCTCGCTCGGTTTGCCGGTACCGTCTTTTGTGTTCTCCGTGGCGTCTCTTGGTTTAGGCGTGTGCTGCATCGTGAAGAAGGCGGCCAGATAAGGTGCCCGATACTGCTCATTGGTCATCCAGTAGACCGAATTGGTCTGGCAGGTCTTGACACTGAACGGCCGCTGCGGCGTGAAGCCGATCACCGCATTATGGCAGCGCCCCCATTGCTCATAAAAAGTGCCTATGTTCAGATACACGCGCGCCAATGCGCCGAATGCCCCGATCGAGTCCGAACCATCCAGCAACACATGCGCGGTGTGCAACTGGTCCTTGCCGTCATCCGTGTATTTGTGCCCCGGATCTTCAATGGTGGAGTATTGAGGCACGAACTGCTGCGGCAGGTTTTTGTACACCTGGGTGTTGGCCACGCTCTGCAGTTCCGTGGGATTGATCTTGGCCCGCCCCAGCCGTGCGATCACTTCAAAGACGCCGTTGATCGTGTTGGCATTGTTGATGTGGTCGGTACTGATCGCCGAAGTGTCCACCGTGCCCGGCTGCTGGCTGGCCAGGAAGTGATACAAAAAATTATTTGGCTGCTGCAGGTTGCCAAACGCCGTGGCCGGCTTCCAGTACTGGTTGCCAATGTTGGACGACAGGTTCTTCCATTCCGGCTTCTCCGGGTCCGCTGGCGGGCACAACGGA
>JAQGPI010000582.1 GCA_028293175.1 Verrucomicrobiaceae bacterium
GTCCACGCTGGCAGCGGGCAATATCGCGCCGTATGTGGGGACCAAGGACATTGTGATGTTCCCCAGCATTGTGGATGTATCGGGCATCAATCGCATCTCGCGGGTGCTGCTAGCGCGTGCCGCGGGCGCGATCTGCGGCATGGTGGAAACAGACATTCCAGAGGTGCAGGACAAGCCGCTGATTGCTGCTTCTATGTTCGGCAACACAACGGCCTGCGTGAATGCAGCGCAGAAGATTCTGGAAGACAAGGGCTATGAGGTGCTGGTGTTTCACTCCACAGGCACGGGCGGCAAGATCATGGAGTCCATCATCCAAAGCGGCATGGTGGATGGCGTGCTGGATGTGACGACCACGGAGTGGGCCGATGAACTAGTGGGCGGCATCCTGGGGGCTGGACCGAACCGCCTGGATGCCGCCGGGAAGACCGGTACACCGGCGATTGTGACACCGGGCTGCCTGGACATGGTGAACTTCGGTGAACGCGCCACGGTTCCGGCGAAGTTTGAGGGACGGGTGTTCTATCAGCACAATCCGCAGGTGACACTCATGCGCACCAACGCGGAGGAATGCGCCGAACTAGGCCGCATCCTGGCGGAGAAAGTGAATGCGTACACAGGTCCGGTGACGGTGCTGCTGCCACTAAAAGCGATCAGCATCATCAGTGCGGACGGCCAGCCGTTTCATGATGCCGCTGCGGATGAGGCGTTGTTTGGAGCCATCCGCAAGTATCTCACCCCGGGCATTCCATTGCTGGAAATCGATTGCGAGATCAACGCGCCGGAGTTTGCCAAGGCTTGTGCGGATGCCTTGCTTGCGATGATTGGGTAAGTAGCCCAGTTGCGCCGCGACTGGTCGGCTTTCCCGGTTGCGGCGCAACTGGGCTACTCGGCCTGGGGCTTAAATCACGCGATCGTTGCCACCGTCCACGGGGATCTGCGCACCGGTGACCTTGGCGAACAAGGGCGAGGCCATGGCGGCAACCATGTTGCCGATGTCCTTGGACTTGATCTCCACCTTCATGAGGTTCTTGGTCTTGTACTCGTCCACCGTCATGCCGTAGCGGGCGGCGCTCTTGGCGAGGGCTTCGGGCGTCCAGAGCTTGGTGTCAAACACGGCATCGGGATGCACGATGTTCACGCGCACTTTGTAGGGGGCGAGTTCCAGCGCGGCAACGCGGCAGAGCTGGGTGAGCGCGGCCTTGGAGCAGGAGTAGGCGGAAGCACCGGGGCCGGGGGCCTTGAAGTTGCGGCTGCCGACGAAGATGATGCTGGCATCGATGCCCTGCTTCACAAACGGGATGACCTTGCTCATGAGCTTCTGATGGCTCGTGAGGTTTATCATGAGGGTGCGGTCCCAATCGGTCTGCACCATCACATCGAGGTTGTCGTTCTTCGGGAAGATGCCGGCATTGGAAACGACGATGTCGATGCCACCGAGCTCGCGAACGGCAAGGTAGATCGCGTCGGTGACGGGCTGGTCCTCCGTGAGGTTCACCACGATGCCCACCGCGCCGATCTTCTTCATGATCTCGGGGATGTCCTTGTCGATGTCGAGACCGATGACCTGCGCGCCTTGTTCGGCGAGCGATTCAGCGATGGCGAAGCCGATGCCGGCGGCGCAGCCGGTGACAAGCGCGACTTTGCCTTGATGCACCTTACGGGCGGGACCTTTGCGCAGCTTGGCCTGCTCAAGTTCCCAGTATTCGATTTCAAAGATGTCCTTCTCTGGCAGCGGTTCCCAACCCCCCACGGCTTCGCCCAAGGCGACGGTGGTGGCGGTGGATTCAGCGATGTCGGCCACGATGTTCGCGTCCTTCAGTGTATCACCAAATGCGACAATGCCATGGCCCTGCCATAAGGCAAAGCGCGGGGCGGGATCGAGCATCGTTTCGCCCTTGGCATTGCGCTGGAAATAGGCGGCGTAATCATCCGCATAGGCCTGCACGGAGGCGTTGATGTCTTCACCAATGACGGCAGGCGTGCGCTTGGTGCGAATGCTGTGATCAGGGGTGAGGGGACCGCGAGTGCCTGCCGCGCCGATGCTGGCATAGGCGACCTGGTCTGGCTTGTTGAGCAGACGGGCGATCTGTGGAACGCCACGCTTGGTGCTGACCGCCTTGCGGAGGGAGGCGAAGGCGAGCAGGTCTTCCTTGGGCTGTAAGGTAGCGGCCGCTGTGCCTGCCTTTTTGGCCAGGTGTTCCTCTGCCTTGGTCACCAGCTCAATGTGCAGTTCATAGCTGGTCTTCGCGTCATCAGCGAAGGTGAAGAGGCCGTGCTTTAAGAGCACCATGCCGTCGATGCCTTCAGCGCGCAGATCGCGGCCCTTGATCAAATCATAGACCGCCTTGGCCAGGATGAAGCCGGGCATTACGTACGGCACCACTATCACGCGGCTGCCGAAGACTTCCTTCACCCGTGCCTCGCCATCGGCGTTGCAGGTGAGCGCGGCGATGGCGTTCGCGTGGCTGTGATCGACGAACTTGAACGGCAAAATCGCGTGCAGGATGGCTTCGATACTTGCTGCGGGTGCGTTCGGATTGATCATCGCCGCGCGCTGTTGCAGCACCATGTCCGTATCCGACATTGTGGGCAGTTCCGCCATCTTCAGAAGGGCGGACATGCGCACGGGCGAGAACCCTTCGCGCTCGATGGTGGCGAGATCCCAACCGCTCCCTTTGACATAGCAAAGGCTCACGGAATCACCAAAGAAGTCCTTCTCCTCCGTCTTCACCGAGGTGTTGCCACCGCCATGCAGGACGAGCGCGGGATTGCGGCCTAACAACCGTGAGGCGTACACACGCTGGCCGAGAGGATCAGTGCCAAACGTGGCAGCTTCTTGGTCATTCCAAAGGGATTGCATCAGAGGGAAAGGAGA
Organism: Verrucomicrobiaceae bacterium; assembly: GCA_028293175.1. Lineage (GTDB taxonomy): Bacteria > Verrucomicrobiota > Verrucomicrobiia > Verrucomicrobiales > Verrucomicrobiaceae > CAINXC01. The sequence continues at coordinate 2,876 of JAQGPI010000582.1, forward strand.
GGTTGGCCACGAGAGAGCACAAAGGGCACAAAGGGGATTCTGATTCCGTGCCTTTGTGACCCATGGGCTCTTTTGTGGCTATGTCGTTCAAGCGCAGATGTAGTCGCGCATGGTGTCGAAGATCACCACTACAGAGCAGGCACCGGCATCGGGATGGCCGATGGATTGTTCGCCCAGAGTCTTGGCGCGGCCCATCGTGGCGATCATGGCCTTGCTGGCTTCCTTGCCGTCCGCAGCGGCGGCGGCAACGGCGATGATGGCTTCGTTCAGGGGCAGGGAGACGACTTCCTGGGCCTTCACACTGGCGGGGTGCAGGGCGTCGATCATGGTCTTGTCGCCGGGCTTGGCACCCCCGCGCGTCATCACGCCTTCGAGACCTGCTTTGATCAGATCAGCCAAGCCTTGGGCATCAAAGGTATCGCGACCGGCCAGTGCCTTGCCGCCATTGCGCCAGAGCGTGCCGAAGATGGCGCCGCTGGCACCGCCCATGCTGCTCATCATGGCCATGCCGGTATTGGCGAAGGCCTTTTCGATGCTTTCCACCTCACCGGCCAACTTTTCCTTCACAGCGTTCATGCCGCGGGCCATGCCCAGGCCGTGGTCGCCATCGCCCAGATTGCGGTCGGCTTCGGAGAGCATTGGCTCGGCTTCGATGATGCGATCAGCCACCTGGAGCAGCATCGCTTTGACTTCGTCTTTGGAGAGTGAGGGCTTCGGCATGGGGTGGGGAGTTTGGGGGGCGTGGGGGGAAAGTCAATCGAACGTGTATAACTGACGAGAGGCGGCCGAAGCCGCCTCTCTCAAAACGGATCTGTGAACCGCGCTTAGTGCTGGGCGCAGAACTCTTCAAACCGGTCCAGACCGGCGTTGATGATGTCCAGGCTGGTGGCGTAGCTGAAGCGCACGGTGTTCTCGGCACCAAAGGCGACGCCGGGAACGATGGCGACCTTCTGCTTGCTCAGCAGCTTTTCGCAGAAGTTGATGCTGGCGATGCCCATCGGCTCGATGTTCACCAGGAAGTAGAAGGCGCCCTTGGGCTCCACCACCTTGACGTTCTTGATCGCCTGGAGGCGGCCCAGCATGTACTGGCGGCGCACATCGAACTCATCGCGCATGTCGGCCACGATCTGCTGATCCATCTGGAGGGCGGCAATCGCGCCGTACTGGGCGAAGGTCGTCGGGTTCGAGGTGGTGTGGCTCTGCAAGTTGTCGATGGCTTCCGCGATCGCCTTGGGGGCGGCGGTATAGCCCAAGCGCCAGCCGGTCATGGCATAGGCCTTGGAGAAGCCGTTGATCGTGATGGTATGGTCGTAGATGTCCTTGCCCAGGGAGGCAACGCTCACGTGCTTTTCACCGGCATACACCAGCTTTTCGTAGATCTCGTCGGAGAGAATCAGGATGTCCTCGCCCACGGCGATGTCGGCAATGGCCCTCAGTTCATCCTTGGAATAAACCGAGCCCGTGGGGTTGCCCGGGCTGTTGATGATGATCAGCTTGGTGAGGGGCGACATCGCCTCTTCGAACTCCTCAGGGGTGATCTTCCAGTCGTTCTCAGGCTTGGTCTGCACGATCACCGGCACGGCGCCGGCCAGCTTCACCATTTCAGGATAGCTCGTCCAGTACGGTGCAGGGATGATGACTTCGTCGCCAGGGTTGCAAACGGCGAGGATGGCGTTGTAACAGGAATGCTTGGCACCGCAGTTCACACTGATCTGCGATGGCTCATAGGTCAGGTCGTTGTCGATCAGGAGCTTGGCGGCGATGGCTTCGCGCAGTTCGATGAGACCGGCGCTCTCAGTGTAGCGGGTCTTGCCATTGGTCACGGCTTCCACGCAGGCCTGGACGATTGGCTCAGGGGTGTTGAAATCAGGCTCGCCAGCGGCAAAACCCAGCACATCCTGCCCTGCTTTTTTCAGCGCCTTGGCCTGGCTGGTGATCGAAAGCGTCATCGAGGGCGACAGTTCGGCTACGTTTTTGGCGATGAAGTCCATAGTTCTTGAGAATGAGTGCAGTTGTGTTGAAAAGGGGGCGCGAAACAACGAGCGAAACGGGGGGTTGTCAACCCGCGTTAAGGATTCGGCGCGATTGAGGTTTGCTGGTCGTTTAGGGAGAGAGTTTGCTGTCCCGTCCATTTTTCGGTCGGATCCAGTTGGATTTGGTCGGATGCGGCCGCTGCTTCCACGCAAACGAAGCGCTGCCAGCCATTGGCCTCCATGTCGGCCATGCTGTCGCTTTTCACCTTGTTCGGGTTCCACACCACGGCATCGGGGAAGCCGCCGGTGGTGATTGTCAGGCTGTGAGTGCTGTCGCTCACGGTGACCGTGCGGGGCTCGGCACCGTAGTAAAGCCGGTCCACTTCCCTTTCGAAATCAATGCGCTGGGCCTTGTCCACGTGCTCCGCCATCGTATTCGCATCGCGGTAGGTGAGGTCCTTCAGCCCTTCTACCGTAGTGTTGGCAATGTCATCCACGCGCAGGTAGGTGTGCAGGGCACTGGCGAAGGCAAAGGAAGTGGCGCCGGTATTGATCACATGCAGGCGCATCTCCAGCCGGTTGGGCTCCAGCCGGACGGTGAATTCCAAGCGGAACGAATGCGGCCAGATGGCACGTGTCTCCGGTGTGTCGATGAAGTACATCGTCACTTCCTCCGGCGTCTGGCGTAGGAGCTCCCAGGCGGAATTGCGCACAAAGCCGTGGCGCGGCAGGGGGCCCAGCAGGCTAAACTGAGGAAAGATGACCGGCACGCCGCCGCGAATCGCTGCATTGCCGCCAAACTCCGATTTTGTACTCAAGAAGAGCTGCTCGCCCTTGCCCGCCGGTTTCCAGGAGGTGACGTGGGCTCCGTGGAGATGAATTTCCGCTGAAGCGCCGTCCGCACCTGTGAGGACCACTTTCGCCTGCGGGCTGTGACCATGAATATCGGTAGAAGGCAGAGCCATAATGAGGGGGAATATGCCCAAGGTTGCGCCACGGGGCGAGAGGAACTTTCACCGACGATTCCCGCGTGTCCCGGAAGCGTTGGGGACTACATTACAGGGACTCGCTTTCCCCGGAGAACCCGCCAACATGCCCGCGTGTCCGCCCCTCTCCGCCTCAGCTCTGCCGATGCCCGTCGTTTTCATCGTCGGGCGGTGTTGTTGGACGCTCCAGCCCCTGGTGTGGGCGGGGCGCTGGCGCATCATGGCTTCATCCAGATCGACCCGATCAATGTCTGCGGGCGGATGCATGATCTCATTTTGCGCAACCGGGTGGCGGGATACCGCGAAGGCGGTCTCATGGAATATGTGCATGGTCCGGCCTCATCACCGTTGCCAGCCGAACAACGAACGGCCTTTGAGCATCACTTGCCGCATTCGTCCGTGCTGGCCGTGATGGGGCTGGAGGCCTGGCCTTATCTTCTTGCTGCCATGCGCCGCCGCACCACGGGCGACAGTTCGTGGTCGGGCAAACTGGATACGCGGCAGCGTCCGCTTGCGAAGGCGATCCTGGCGGAGCTTGCGGCGCGTGGGCCGCTGTCCTCGGATGATATTGATGATGGAAACCAGCGCGATCATCAGGGATGGGGCGCGCATGCTTCCTTGGCCAAGACCACGCTGCACAAGCTGTTCTTCCACGGGCAGGTGCTCATCGGGCGACGTGAGGGACAGCGCCGCTTGTACGATTTGCCCGAGCGTGTGCTGCCCGCCGCTACTCTTGCTGCGCCGGAACCTTCCGCCGAGATCACCGCCCGCTGGATCACGCTGCTGAAGCTGCGGCAACTTCGTCTGGTGGCGCTAGCTCGGAAGGATGTGCCGCTCGTGGCCGACCTCGTGCAGCAGATTGAGGTCGAGGGCTGCCCGCCCTTGTATTGTTTGCGCGAAGACCTGCCATTGCTGGAGGCTCCGTTGATGGAAGATGCGCCCAAGCTGCTCGCACCATTGGACCCGCTGATCTATGACCGCAAAGTCACGCGCCAGCTCTGGGGCTATGACTACACCTGGGAGGTGTACACGCCGGCCGCCAAACGCCTGCGCGGCTACTACGCCCTGCCGGTGCTGAATGGCAGCGAACTGGTGGGCCACATCGATCCGAAGGCGGATAGGCAGTCAAAGAAACTGGTGGTAGTGAACCGGTCTATTCGGCGTGGTTACAAGGCTTCGACGGCGGTGAAGGAGCTGGCGGCGTTTTTGGGATTGAGGTGAGGAATGGGATGTATAGGCTGTCTGCGATCAGACGCCCTTTCTCGCTATATTCCCTCATGGTTTTCATGCGACCCAAATTGCGTCTGCGCCACGGATGGCAGCGACTCAAATCCCCAAAAAACCAACTCCATCCGTCAGATGAAACCGAAAAAAGCATGAATTCGGCTCCAATCCCGGACTTTAGCCCACCCCCACTAAAGTGTTACCACCTCGGGCGTGATATTGGGCCGCAACCGTCGTTCTATGGTCAGCACTCTTTCCGCATCATGACACGACTTCTGTTTCTCCTCGCCTCCGCCGCCCTGGCACCGCTGGCTTTTGCCCAGAACGATGCCGGTGGCAACGATACCGGGCCCGACCACGCCGCTATGCTGAAACCGGTGGCCCATTGGACCTTTGAGAGCAGCGACAGCCTTGGTACTTGGACTGGCAAGCCCAATGCGGATCAGCCAGGGCCGCGCGCGCCCGTTTACCCGTCTTTTGCCAAGGACAACAAGGCCGCGATGTTCAACGGCAGCGGCACCAATCTGGCGCTGGAGGTGCCGGACAGCCCGGAGCTGCGCTTTGGCTTGAATGACACCATCACGCTGGAGGCATGGGTGAAGGTGAAGTCCATGAAGGACGGCGAAACGCCCTACATCATTGGCAAGGGCCGCAACGGCACGAAGGGCTTCAGCGCGAGCAACCAGAACTACGCGCTGCGTTTGAAGGGCGAAAAGGGCAGTGCCTTGATCGGCTTCCTGTTCGCCAGTGCCGATGTGCCGGGCAAGAAGGGCGACTGGCATCGCTGGTGGTCGAAGGAGGGCTTCGATCCGGGTACAGGCTGGCATCATATTGCGGTGTCCTACACCTATGGCAAGCCCAAGAGCATCAAGGGCTTCATTGATGGCAGTGCGATGGATGGCGTATGGGACATGGGCGGTGCCACCGACCGCGCTCCGGTCATGGACGCTGATACCGTAGTGATTGGCACGGGCTCGACACGCGCAGCTCCGCATTCCTTCAACGGCTGGATCGATGATCTGGCGGTGTTTCGCGGACAGCCTGAGGAGGAGTCGCTGAAGGCCTTTGCCTTTGTGCCGCCGCCACCACCCGTAAAGCGTTCGCAGGTGACCAAGGGCAAGGTGCTGGTGCAGATTTGTGAGGAAGGCGTGCCCTCGGCGAATGCCTGGCCGCCAGAGGCTCCGAAGGTGGCCGAGAGCTACGATGAGGACGTCTTCGGGCTCTTCGAACTGCCGCAGAAGTACATCGATACTGGCGTGCGCGCCGATAGGCCCAATCCCTCGCTGGTACGTGCCTCAGCCCTTGTCACTTTGCCGAAGGGCAAGCACCGGCTGCTGCTGCGCGGTCGTGGCGCGGCGCACCT
>JAQGPI010000590.1 GCA_028293175.1 Verrucomicrobiaceae bacterium
CAGCACGCTTGGCGGCACAGTGCTGACGATCACCGGCACCGGCTTCACCGGGGCCACGAGCGTGACCATTGGCGGGACGGCGGCCACAGGCCTCAGTGTCACCAATGACACCACCCTCACCTGCACCACCCCCGCCCATGCGGCAGGCACCGCCAGCGTTCTGGTCACCACGTCGGGGGGCACCAACACGGCGAACTCGCTCTACACCTATGTGCAGCCTGCTCCCACCGTTACCGCTATCAATCCCTCCAGCGGCAGCACCCTGGGCAGTACCAATGTTACGCTCTTTGGCACGAACTTTACCGGTGCCACCGGCGTGACCATCGGCGGCAGTGCTGCCACAAACCTCGTCGTTACCGATGATACCACGCTTACTTGCACCGCCCCGGCGGGCGCAGCAGGCACGGCCAGTGTCTTGGTCACGACGACTGGCGGTACGAATGCGGTGAACACGCTGTACACCTATGTGGCGCCTCCGGTCATCGTTGCGAACCCTGGCAACCAGGGAGTCACGGTTGGGCAGTCGGCCGCTTTCACTGCTGCCGCGACAGGCAGTCCGGCACCGACGGTGCAGTGGCAGGTGAGTACGAATGGCGGTACCACCTTCAACAACATCGTGGGAGCCACTGACCCCACTTACATCTTTGTCACCACCTTGGCAGACAGCACCAAGAAATATAGGGCGGTCTTCACCAACGCGGGTGGCAGCGTGGCCACTACGGCTGGCACGGTCACCGTTTACAGCCGCCCTGTGGGGATCCGACCGGGCTTCAATACCACGAGCTTCGGCCGGTCCGATGATGGCTCTACTGGCTTGGTCAGCTTAGGCTTCACGATCAACCTCTTTGGGAGCAGCTACGCGGCCTGCTACGTGAACAACAACGGCAACCTCACTTTTGATGCGGCTAATCCCGGCTACACTGCGAATCCTATTGTCAATTCAGCCATCAAGATCATCGCACCTTTCTGGGGGGATGTGGACACTCGGGGAACCGCCTCCGGGATCATGGCCTATGGCGCTGGTACGGTTAATGGCCACCTCGCCTGGGGAGCCACTTGGGATCATGTGGGCTACTATAGCTCGCAGACTGACAGGCTGGACACCTTTCAGGTCATCCTCATCGACCGCTCAGATCTTGCGCCCGGAGCGTTTGACATGGAGTTCAACTACGGCCCGATCAAGTGGGAGTATGGCAGCGCCTCCGGCGGAGCGCCCCCCCGCGCCGGCTATTCCAACGGCTCGACGGTTTCTTACGAGCTTCCCGGTTCAGGGGTTCTGGGAGCGTTCCTGGATGGCGGTCCCAACTCGCTGTCGGCTGTCTCCGGGACCTTGATCTTCAGTTCCGTCAGCGGTGTCATTACACCCACGGATGTGACGCCTGATGTGACCTCAAGCACGGCGGTGCAAACGACGGCGGTCACTACTGTGACCATTAATGGCTCGGGCTTTGCTACCACGAACGCCAACAATTCGGTGCTGTTCAACCTAGGGGCGGCGGGCAGCGTGACCAGTTCAACTACCACACAGCTCATCGTCACTTTCTCTGTGAGACCCGTGGCGGGCAATCTCATGGCTGTTGTCACCAGCAACGGGCAGAGCAGCGGTGGGGCAGAGCAGGTGGCCACGATTGTGCCGCCCATCAGCGTGACGACCACCGCGGTGGATGTTCCGGCGAGCGCGGTCCCCGGTTCCGCCATCGCAGGTGCTTCTTGGGCCAGCATTCGCAGCGGCATGGTCATGTCCGGCTCCGGCGCGCTCGCCTATCGCGGCCACATGGCCCTCACTGGTGGCATCACGGTGAATGACTTCCAGGGCATCTGGAAAACGCCGGATGGCAGTGTCGCGTCCGCATCCCTGGTCGCCCGGAGCGGCGTGACCCAGGAGCCTTCCGTTGGCGCCTTGTTCGATATCCTCCCGGTCAATCCCATCATTAACAATGCTGCGCAGGCTTCCTTTGTTGGCCTGCTGCGAGTGAACAGTGGGTCGCCCGCCGTCGCCATCAGCAGCGACAGCGGCGTGTGGTCGGAACTTGGCACCGGCGGCTTGAAGAAACTGCTGAGAGAAGGTGATACACTATCCGGCAGCACGGTGGGCACGGTGGCCCCCTCCACCTGGATCACCGGCAGCGCCAACGCCGCAGCGTTCGGCGTAAAGCTGGGCACCGGCAGCGCCCTCGTGCGGGTGGATGTGGCGGGCACCACCGTTACCCCTTCCATTGTCGCTAAAGAGGGTGACACCGTCCCTGTGAAAACAGGCGGGGATGCTGGCTCCTTTGACTCCCTGGTTGGAAACACTTCGGACCCACGCATGGACGCGGCTGGCAACGTGGCCTTCCTCAGCACGGTGGTCCCCGCTGGCCAGGGTATCTGGTACAAAACGGTCGCCGGTGCCCTGACTGCCGTGGCCAATACCAACCAAACAGCACCGGGCTTGGGCGGGCCCGTATTCGACGGCTTTGAGCGGCCATCCCTTTCCGGTGACGGCTCAACGATTGCCTTCCGCGCCTTTCTCAGCGGAGCCAATGGGCAATCCGTTTTCAAGGGCACACCGGCAGCTCCAGTGGCCATTGCCAAGAGCAATGACACCGCCATCACTGGTGTGCCTGCGGGGCGCAAGCTCTGGAGCGTGTGGAGCCCCTTCACTAACAATACCGGCAAGGTGGCCTTCCGCGTGAGCCTGGTGGACACCGCCACCAGCGCCAATGAATCCCGCGCCATCCTTACTGATGCCGACGGCACGCTGAAGGTGATCGCCAAGGTGGGCGATACGGCCCCAGGACTGGGAACGCAGACGTTTGCTAATTTCGACCATCCCATCATTGGTGATGGCAACCAGTGCGCGTTTGTGGCTGGTACTAGCGGCGGTACGGTGGGCCTGTTCCGCCAGACGGCGGGCGGCGGTCCCCTTGTCCTAGTTACGATGGTAGGCGATGTGGTAAATGTTGCGGCCGGCGGCTCTGAAACCATTGCGCAGATGGTCGTGCCCGGCACCGCTACGGATGATCGCAAGTATGAGACCAAGGTGATTGATGCCACCGGGCACATCCTCGTTCACGTGACCTACGCCAGCGGCAGGACGGGTATCTTCCTCTCGGCTCAATAAACGGGCAATTCGGAACCCTGGCTGTCCTTCAAGGCAGCCAGGGTTTTTTTGCGCATCGCCTCAGGCGCAATCAACGAATCGGCACCTATAAGAGTAATCGAATACCGGAGAAGCTCCGATAAATACAGCCGGGTGGCCGCGAGTCGCGATGAACAGTGGAGGACTAAATTGCTCTCCCCTGTTTCCACTCCGTACTCCCTCCATCCGATGACTGAAGAAGAAAAAAGCAAAATCCTCCAAGCCGACAGGCTCCTCTCCGATGTGCTGCAGCATCAGACAGGCGTGCTGAAGACAGGTGACAACGCGCTGAACACCGATGACAGCGTGCAGACTGCGGGGGAGACTATGCGTTCGGCAGGTCAGGAAAGCATGCCCGTCTCGGAGGATGGCCGCTTCATTGGGATGGTGGAAAACTCTGGCGCTGAAGAAGAGGCCTCCCGATACGGTCACGACCCTGCGCACACCACGGTGGCGGAAAGCATGAGCCGGGAGATCATCTGCTGCTTTGAAGACGAAGATTGCCGTGCCGCCCTGGTGCTGATGAACAAGCATGGGCTGGCGATCCTGCCGGTGGTGACGCGTGACATGCGCATCGTGGGAATTGTGAACCGGAAAGACTTGGCCGGTAAGGTGTCTGTTCCAGAGATAGCGGGCCTGTAGGGACTGCCCTTGGCCCGCCCTGCTGTCTTTACTACACTCCGACTCAATACCTGTTTTCAACGGAAATTGGGTATCAGGCAGCCGAGGTGCCGGAGGAGCCACTTTTGGTTCCTCTCGTCTGAATGATTGAACCGCAAATGGAACCGGATGAACGCAAATAAGACTTCTGCAAACGCGCTTGTGGCGCTGCATGGATGTTTCAATCGGCGGCCCCTTATGGCGTCATTGGCGGTTCAATCCTCCGTCCTTTATGTGTGACGGCACTGATGCACTTGATCTCTGCTAACTAGGCGCAAGCAATCGACCGGCGCTTGCAGAGGAATATTGAACATTCAAAGCGCTGATGAGGAGAAGCCGGTCTTATTCTTCCGTGGCGGCGGGGAGGGTGAAGGTAAACGTCGCACCATGGCCAAAGATACTTTGGACGCCTACCGCGCCACTATGCGCCTCGATGATCTGCTTCACAATAGCCAGGCCCAGTCCGGTCCCTTCCTTGTCCGGGTCGGTGACCATCTTGTCGAAGACGGTGGAGAGCATCTCCAGGGGAATGCCCGCACCGTTGTCGTGCACCACACAGGTGACCAGGCCCTCATGGTCCTGAGCGCTGACAGTAACCCGACCATGGGCGGCATACTTGAAGGCGTTGCCGAGAAGATTCTGAAACACTTGTGAAATCAATCCGGCATCCGCAAAAATTCTCAGACCCCGCGGGATTTCATTCACCACATCAATGCCACTTTTGCCGGACACCATGCCCAGGTCAAGGATCAGTCGCTGAACCAATGGCCACAGCTCGAATGTCCTGCACTCAGGTTGGAAAGCGGTGCCCGTGCCGACAAGCTGGGTGTTTGACTTTAACACGCGATTCACGAGGAGTTCCACCCGGCGGATATTGCGCCTCAGGATCTCGAACACGTGATCGGCATCTTCGCGCAAGTTGTGATCCATGCAGTCCTTCAACTCGTCAATGAGGAGGGACATGGCGTTGAGCGGCGTACGCAGGTCGTGGGCGACAAAGGCGAGATGCTCGGCTTCCTGGTCCTTTCGGATCAGGGCCTGCTGGGCGGCAAAGGCCATGACTGCCATTCTCACGGCTTCATCAATCCGATGGTTGATGATACGTGCCGCCTCGCCCACCAGGAAGAGACTGTGAGCCTCTGCCACGTTAATAAACGCCACACGCAAAAAGTTGTATTCCGCCACGACTTCTCCCACGTCCAGACCGTCATGGAATCGCTGAACTCCGTGAACGGGCGGGCTGCCCTTGGTGTGCTCCGCAGAGAGGCTGCCCTCGCGGCCCAAGGCAAGATCGCGAATGATTTCCGCGACGATATCCGGCATGTGATCGGTGAGGGTGGGCTTGTCGAGGCCCCGGTCATGGAGCAGAATCTCAGCTTGCGAGCGCCAGGAGGCGATGATTTCGGGCTGAAATTGCCGGAGTACCTCAGCCAAGTGTGCCACGGTACAATGATCTAGCTGCATAATTGTGGTGACTCCGTACCCCAGTCTCGCCCCCAAGTCCAATGCTGGAAAATAGAATGCACCACGATAGTTATTGAAACGGAGTTGATGAACAACACGGGCTGGCCGTCCCTCTTGGGGTGAGGCGTGACATGCGGATGGTGGGACGTGAACCGGAAAGACCTTGCGCGATAAGGTGGATCTCTGCCAACTAAGCGCAGTCAATCGACCGCCGCTTGTAGAGGAACTCGAACATGTTGCCTTCGTGCGGCTGGTCCCAGCTGATCTTCATAGTGCTGATAGGGCCGATGTTGAGGCGGTCGATAAGGGGGCATTCCATGAGGTCGGGGATCCAGTTGTCATCGCCGGTAATGGCGGTGACGACGAGGCTGTAGCCGATCTTGTCCAGCATGTCCTTCTGTGGCACCTCGACGACGGTTGCATAGGGACAGAGGAATTCGCGGTTGAAGAGCGAGTGTGATAGGTTGTCGCAATAAATGATGGTGGGGCGGAGATAGACGCCGCCTTCGAGTTCGGCCTTGCGCGGGCCGTTGCGGTACTTGGCGGTCATGTCTTCCGCACCGGCGGTCTTGAGGTCGGCCTCGATCGCGCCGTCGATGTAATCGGCCATCTTGGTATTGGCGAAGCCGGAGAGCTTGGCGTTTTCATCCGCAGGCGGCAGCGGCTGAATGGGGCCAAGCTTTTGCGCCAGGGCATCGGCGATCTCGCGGCCGTACTTGGGCACGAGCACGGCGCTGGCGTTGATGCAGGAGCGGCCGCCATTATCAGCTATGGAGCCTGCGATGACGTCGATATAATCACGCCAGTTTTCGATCTTGTCTTCGCCGATAAGGATCTTGCTCCAGCCCGGGCCATGCACCTGAACGGAGGGATTGTTCTCGTACATCTTCGCCATGGCGACATCGCCAAAGACGAGATTGCGACCGCTGAGCTTCACGACTTCGCCCGAGCCTTCGTGATCGGTGGGATAGAAGCCAAAGGCCTCGGCTGGCGCGCCAGCGGCGATGAAGGCCTGGATCAGGCGATAGGGGGTCCAGGGCTCCTCGCGGCCCGGCTTGATGATGACGGGGATTTTGAGCGCGATGGCGGGCAGCCAAAGGGAATTCACCGCTGGTGAATTGCTCGGCATGATCAGGCCCAAGCTCTTGGTGGTGGGGTAATAGGAAACGGGGGTACCGGCCTGCTCGCCGAAGCCGCGATCAATCACGCTGAGGTCGAGCCCGCGAGTGAGGCCATTCAGCACCACGCGCATGTTTTGCAACGAGGCGGTGATTTTGACCATGTTCCGCTTCACCATGATGTGCGGCAGGCCGCTGGTGCGGGAGAGGGTGGAGATGTAGTCTTCTGGCGACTGCATATGGCCGCGATCGCCCACGGGCAGGGTGCCTTCCATGAAGAGATCACCGGCCTTGTGGGAGATGGCGATGAGTTCTTCCACCGTGAATTTCTTCAAGGCCAAGCGCGCCTCGTTGATCTTGCTGAGGTCTTTGCGGACGATGCCTGCATTAACCTGGCTGACCTCTGCCATGACTTCGCCGGTGCGATGGTCTTTCACCTGGACTTTGTCGAGGCTGTCGTAGGGCTTGCCACGGCGAAGGGCGGGAAGGTGAGGGATGCTCATGGAGGAGTCGAAGAAGCGGGTAGGGGAGTGGATGCGAACGGCGGAAGAGACTGAACGGACACAGAGTGCGTCTTTTCGCATACGATGCAAAGGGCGCAAAAGTTTTGTCTGAGGTGATTTATTGAACAATGACGAAATACGGACCGAGGTTTCTCCGATTATGCTGTCCCTCATGCGAGTATTCCCTGCCCTCTTTTCTCTGTGCTCCCTCATGTTTACCGCTACAGCGAACAACGCAGAAGCAGCAGAGGCGTTTGGGGAAAGCGTGCAATTTCGGGGCTCACTGACCAACTCCCGCATCAAGTTTGAGCGCGAGAAGAAGGGCACGGTGGCCTTCCTGGGCGGCTCGATCACGGAGATGGAAGGCTATAGGCCGATGGTCTGCGACATCTTGAAAAAGCGCTTCCCGGCGACGGACTTCAAGTTTGTGGCGGCGGGCATCTCTTCCACTTGCTCGACGACGGGAGCGTTTCGGCTGGAGAGGGATGTGCTGGCCCAAGGACCGGTGGATTTATTCTTTGTCGAGTTCGCCGTGAATGACGACCAGGATGCGGCGCATACTCGGGCTGAATGCATTCGCGGCATGGAGGGAATCATCCGCCATATGCGGCAGGCGAACCCGAATGTGGACATCGTGATGACTTTCTTTGTCAACGAAGGCATGCTCAAGACCCTGCGAGAGGGCAAGACGCCGCTGACGATGGAAGCGCACGAGGCGGTGGGGAAGCATGAGGAAGTCTCCACGATTCGTCTGGGCAAGGAAGTGGCGGAACAAATCTCCGCCGGAAAGCTGACCTGGAAGCAATATGGCGGCGTGCATCCGGCTCCCTTCGGCAATGCCATTGCCGCAAGTATGATCGACGAACTCTTCCATCGAGCCTGGGGCAAGCCGTTGGCCGCGGATGCGGCTCTTACGAAGCATCAAGTGCCTGAGCCGCCTCTTGATCCGCTTAACTACAGCAAAGGGCGCTTCATTGATCCGAAGGAAGCTCATGTAGTGAAAAGCTGGACACTGGGCGTGCCCGATTGGAAATCGATACCAGGGAGCAAGAGGGAGAGGTTCACCTCAGTTCCCATGCTCAGCACTACCGAGCCGGAGGCAGAAGCGACACTAGAATTTGAAGGTACCACCGTCGGGGCCTTTATCGTGGCAGGGCCTGACGCAGGGATAGTTGAAGCGAGTATTGACAATGGAAAGCCAACACGCTTTGATGTTTATCGTAATTATAGTAGCAGGTTGCATTACCCATACTCCCTTGTATTTGGCACCCATCTTCATCCCGGAAAACATCTGCTTCGCCTCAAGATGGCGGCGAACACGAACCACGGTGGTCACGCTCTGCGGGTCATGCAGTTCGAGGCGAACTGAGACGGCGATTAGTCTTAAAAGAAAATAAATATTTGTTGCTACATCGCACGGTTTTCTTCGTTTTCTGCCCGCACAAAAAGGTTGCCCAGTGTGTGGCAAATGTGTTTACATAACTCTCTGTCTTGATAACTTCTCAGTTTTGCGTCCCGTTTTCCGACCTCCTTGCCGAGGCCGGACCTTTATTTTTTTGCTAGTCCGGCGGTTTTTACTGGGGTCCTGCGCCCCCCTTAAACCTTACTCCTTCTCCCCCGCCACCCCGCTGTTAAGAGTTCCTCCCCGCTCTGCTTTTCGAAGCAACCAGCATTCATTTCCCCATATGCGCAAATATAGCCCTGCCCTGGCCTGGATTCGCAAACACTTGCGAGTGCCTGTCACCAGTATGTTAATCGGATGCTTCGCCTGCTGGAGCGTTCAGGTGAAAGGCGCAACTCTCTACTGGGACAGCGATGCAACGGCCATCAACAATGTTCAGACGGGCGGGGGGCTCGGTGGCTTTGGTTATTGGACGACGGCCAGCAGTCCGACCTGGTGGAATGGCAGCAATCTCCTGCCTGCTGGCGTGTCCACTTGGAGCAGTGGCAACGACACCGCATTGTTTACCGGCACAGCGGCTCAGGTTCTCCTCGGCAGCAATGTCACCGTGGGCGGCCTTCAGTTCAATACGAGCGGTTACGTCCTCGGCCTGCCAACCAGCACAAATACCCTCACCTTTGGTGCCAGCAGCAATATTGTGCTGAACAATATCGCGGCTGCGACGTTCAATGGTTCGCTTGCGGGCACGGGCAATGTGACGTTGACCGGCGGGGTTTTTGACGGCGCGACGGCGGGTGTGCTCACGCTGGCAGGCACTGGCACAGGCCTTACCGGTTACACAGGCACGACGACGATCAACAACGGCACGACCATGGCGCTCTCGCAAAATAGCAGGGCGCTAAACGTCACCACCGGCATCACGCTTAACAATGGCAACATTACGCTGACCAACGCCACGACCGGGGAAGCGGCGTTGGACCGTGTGGCCAATGGCGCTGCCATCGTTTCCAATGGCGGTTCCATTGTTTACACCAACACCGCGAGCGCCACCATCAACTATGCTGAAACGGTGGGCGTGGTTGCTTTGACCACGGGTCGCCTGACAATCAGCAACACGACTGCCAACACATCGCCATCCACGCAAGCGCTGACCCTGAGCGGCCTCAGCCACCCGGGTGGCCAGGCCAATACCTCCATGGTGAACTTCACTGGCACGGGCCTCGGCGCGAATGCCCAGAGCCAGATTTTGATCACGGGCCAGACGGCTACGGATATCGGGCCCTGGGCCATATATGGCGGTACGGATTTCGCCACCTACAATGCGACCAATGGGGTGCAGGCGGCCGCCACTACCGCGCTGGCGGCGACTTCCACAGGCGCCGCGACGAATTGGAATGCGGCTACTGTGACGGTGACGGCAGCGACCAATCCGTCGTACAAGACACTGCGTTTCGCGGGGGGCACAGCGCTGACGGTGACGGAAACCAGCAACACTGTTTCCGTAGGCGGCATCGTCGTTTCGGGAGCCACGCATTTGCTGACGGGCGGCACTGTTCAAGCCTTGGCTGCGGGCGATCCGCTGTTTGTGTTTGTAGGCTCCAACCAAATGACCTCAAGTTCGGTGTTTCAGGACTTCAGTGCCGGAGCCACAGCCAGCACCCTTGTGCTGGGTGGTGCTGGTACCTTGTTGCTGAGCGGTGCCAACACCTATTCCGGTGGAACGGTGGTCAACGGCGGCACGCTTAGCATTGGCGGCAATGGCAACCTTGGTGCCGTCGCTGGCGGTCTCACCTTCAACACCAGCGGCGGTCTTACCTTCACCGCAGGCACTGTTGTGGGCACTGTGGGCACGCCGGGGAATCGGGCCATCGCGCTCAACAATGGCTCACTGGCGACTATTACCACGGGCGCTCTTAACAGTTCCCTGATTGGCAACATCAGCGGCAACGGCGGCTTCATCCTTGCCGGGACTGCCACCAACACCCTCACGCTAGGACAGTCAGGCTCTACGAGCACCTACACTGGCCCCACAATTGTGAACCTCGGCACTCTCAAGCCCGGTATTGTCAACGCCTTCGGCAACAACTCGGCGATGACCCTCGCCTCCACCGCTGGAGCGATTGTGGACATCACCGGCTTCGATACCTCGATTGGTTCGTTGAGCGGCGCAGGCGGTGCTGGTGGTACTGTTCAACTTGGCGCTGCCACGCTCACGGTGGGCGGAAACAATGAAAACACGACCTTTGCCGGTGCTACTGCGGGCACTGGATCACTCACCAAGACTGGCAGTGGCATCTTGACGTTGCTGCCTCTCATCACCTCCACTACGACCGCAGCCAGCACTTCTTCCTCTACATTGACACTGAACTCGACGGCCCTTGCTGTTGGCATGCCTGTGACCGGCCCCGGCATTCCCGCCGGAGCGACCATCGCGACGGTTCCGAACACAACGTCAGTCACGCTCTCCGTACCTGTTACGTTGGTCAACGGCGCGGCCCTCAGCTTTGGCAGCGGTTACACCGGTGCCACCAATCTCAACGGCGGCCTTGCCAATATCGCCAATGTCCTTAGCTTTGGCCTGGGTACAGCCATTAACTTTGAGGGCGGCGGAGTTCAGTGGAATCCAAACACCAACATCTTCAGTAGCTTCTCCCCTGATATTTCCACCCGTACCGTCACTTTTGGGGCCGGTGGTGCCACTTTTGACACTAACAACAACCAGATCGCGCTGGCGAACTCCGTCGGCAACGGTGGCACTGGCGGTGTGACCAAGGCGGGCAACGGCACCCTTTTTCTTCAAGGAGCAAACAATTACACCGGCGCGACCACCGTGCGTAACGGCACCCTTCGTCTTGAAAATGCTCAGGCTCTGGGCACGGGCACTGCGGGTGTTACGGTGCAATCAGGCGCAACGCTTGCTCTTGCGGGTGGCAATAGTTTCGGAACCCAGACGCTGAGCCTCAATGGTAATGGATCGGTCGCTGGCCAAAGCGGCGCATTCGTGAATGCCCTTGGCGCCAATAGTTACATGGGTCCGGTGGTGCTCGGCTCAGCCGCAACCATTTCCGTCGACGCAGGATCTCTGTTGCTCAGCAGCGGTACCGCTTTGTCTGGCACGGGCGACCTTACACTTACTGGCAGCGGCGCAGGCACTTTGTCTGACAACCTCGCTTTTACCGGTGGTTTGAACAAGACAGGCACCGGTACCTGGACACTGTCCGGCACGGGCGGAACTTACACGGGAGCTACTAGTATCACCGGTGGGGCGCTCAGTATCGTCGGCGGTGCGCTTGCTGCAAACACGGCCACCACATTGGGCGGTGGCACCTTGACTCTTACCACGGGTAATCAGACCATCGGGGCCGTAACAATTGCCTCTAATGCAAATAATTTCGTCGTCGTTGGATCGGGTGCGGCTTTGACCACTGGTGCCACCTTCACTCGTGGCGTAGCTGGTACGGTAGCATTTGATACCTCCGCAGGCGGCACCTTGCCAACATCAGTTACTGGCGGTCTGCTGGGTTATGCCACGGTCACCGATGGCACCGGTTCCGGTACTGCCTTGGTCAGCGGCGGTAACATCATTCGCTTCACCGCGGCAGGGGCCACCACATTGACAAGCACGAGCAACGGCGCTGGCACCGATTTCACAACGCTTGGCAATTCCGGCACTCTCGCCTGGGACAACGGCACGCCTCTGGTGAACTTCAATCGTTCCGTGAACTCTCTCACCTTCGACGCCACCGGCAACAGCGGCCAGACGACCCACATGGGCATGGCCAGCAACGTCCTTACCCTTACCAGTGGTGTGATTCAGGTTTTTGGTTCAGGCAATGCCACTCTCCTGGGCGGTCAGGTGGGTGCCAACAACTCTGAAGTCTTTGCTCATCAGGACGGTACAGGTACTTTTGCCATCAACAGCCTCATCAGCAGCGGTACCGGAAGCCTGATTAAATTTGGAGCGGGCACCCTGCAAGTTTCCGGCGGCGTTTCCACCGCAACGGGCACTCTGAACAGCAGCACAACAGTGACGGTTGGTAGCACTGCTGGCCTTGCGGTCGGTCAAGCAGTCACCGGCTTCGGCATTCCTGTGGGAGCCACCATCGCCGCCATTCCGAATGGCACAACGATCACCTTGTCCTCGGCCGCTACGGTGACGACGCAGACCGTTCCATCTCAGTTGACCTTCGGTACTGGCAGCACCTATACGGGGCCTACCATTGTCAATGGCGGCATCCTGCAGGCAGGTGCATCGAGCAGGTTTTCCGTGGGCACCGTTACCGATAGCGTCGCCGCTCTACCCACCAGCATTGGCGGGCCTTTCGGCATCGGTTCTGCTGTTTCGCTTGCTAACGTGGCGGGCGCTGGGCTGGATGTAAATGGCTACACCGTGACCATCGGCTCCCTTTCAGGCGGGGGTGCGGCTGGCGGCAACCTTCTGCTCAGCAATGGCGGCACCTTGCAGGTGGGCGGTAATAACTTCCTCAACAACTCCTCTCAGATCACCAATCGCACAAGCTTTGGCGGCCTCATTTCTGGCGATGGCAATCTTACCCTCACGGGGGGCGGCCTGCTGGCGCTGACCAACAATAACAGCACCTTCTCCGGCCAGGTGAACATCAACAGCGGCACGCTAGTGATCAGCAACATGGGCCAGCTCGGCACAGGCACTTCCCCCATCTTTGTGAATGGCGTGAACAGCACCGTGGGCATTCCGAGCGGCACCTTGGTGGTGCAGGGCGGGCTTTCGGGCCTTACCTTCAACCGTGATCTGAGTCTTGCCAGTCGTGGCAACAACAATGCCATCGGCCTGTCGCTGCTTAACATCGGAAACAACAGCTATACAGGCGTCATCAGCACCTCCACGAACGCCGGTGAGACCCGCGTGGGTTCGTCCTTTGGCACGATGACTATCACCAGCTCCGGCGTTCTTTCGAGCGGTGGTGCCAGCCAGGGTTTTCATATCACTGGCGGCCCGGGTAATGTCATCATTGACGGTCTGGTCATTGGCGGTGCGGCCGGTGTCGCAGGGATTAACAAATCTTCCCGTGGTGGTATCAATAACACGCTGGTGCTCAGCAATATCAATAACAGTTATGTCGGTGACATTCGCGCGGACTCAGGCTCCATTCGTATCAGTGACGCCCGGCAACTGGGCATTGGTACCTCCGCCAGTGTCATCCGCGGATCAAACGGCATCTGGGAGTTTCGTACGGCAGCGCCTGCAGCTTTTGCATCGAAGAATGTCAGCATCGTCGATAATGGCACATTGGTCATTTTGGTGGACCGGGCCATTGGCGACTTGACCGCGCCCGTCAACCAGACGGTCACCTTTGGCACCTTGT
>JAQGPI010000495.1 GCA_028293175.1 Verrucomicrobiaceae bacterium
GCTCCCTGGGAAGTCAGAGCCATCAAGAAACAAAGAAGCGCAGACTTCAACAGAGCAAGGCGTAGGGGGGCTTTCATCGTACTAGAGACTTTCAGGGGCACTTTTTTCGAGACAGGATGTAAACACAGCTTTCCAGTGGTCGGCAGCTAAATCCGAATGGAGTTCAACACGCCTCAGCATGAGCCTAGGTAGGATAAACGGGGGCTAGAGATTCTAGCAGGCGGCAGAAAGGAAGGTCTGCTATGGGACTTAGGCCCAGCTAAACCAAAAGCGTGTCTTTGGGTAAAGGAATGGCCAGGGCGGCGTATATCTTGGCGGATCCCGCAAAAATCAAACCGTATTTCCCGCGTTTGTATTTTTTTTATTACTGATAGCTTAAGATAATAACTTTAAATATTATTCCTATTAATAAGGGTGAATTTATCTAATAGCATGGTGAGCGCTACGGCAGGAGCAGCCATGGCCCAACGGGACCCTTTGGCTCAAGCATTAAGCTCATAGTCCTATTCGTGAAGCAGGCCGCGGGCCAGAACCAGTCGCTATCGGTACAAAAATCCGTGCTCCGTCTAGATAAAACCATCGCAATGTTGCTCGTTGTGATGGTCACCGTTAAATTAGGGCATGGCACAGCTTTCACTTCCCGAAAGAGTCAACGCCAAATCACAGGGGATCGATGGCAAAAGGAGGTCAAATCCGACTCGATCCGACTGGATCAAACCGAATTTTTGCGGTTGGCGGAGGCCGCTTCCTCTCCCTATTACCCCGAACCGTTCATTCCGATTCCCAGCCTGCACTCATGACGATTCCCCTGCTGAGCCGATCACGTCGAAAACACGACGCATCATCGCTTTTCCTGATGAACCGCATTGAACTGGGGCGTTGAGACCTGATGGATCTGGGAGCCTTTGATTACCAACCCCGTACGCGCCTTGTCTTCGGACCGGGGACGCTGGCGCGCGTGGGTGAGCTTGCCCGTGATGTGGGCGGCAAGCGCGTGCTAGTCGTGACCGATCCAGGCATTGCGGGAGCGGGTTATCCGGCGCAGGCCATGGCTTTGATCGAAGAGGCAGGAATGGTGGCGCAGGTGTTTGCCGAGGTGCATGAGAACCCCACGACGGTGGATGTGGACCACTGCGTAGCGGCGGCGCGGGAGTTCGGGGCCGATCTGATCATCGGCCTGGGTGGCGGCAGCAGCATGGACACGGCGAAGGGCTGCAACTTCATCCTCACCAACGGCGGTCGCATGCAGGACTACTGGGGGGTGAACAAGGCGAGCCAGCCGATGCTGCCGATGATCGCGATTCCCACCACGGCGGGGACCGGCAGCGAGTGCCAGAGCTTTGCCCTGATCTCTGATGCGGAGACGCATGTGAAGATGGCCTGTGGGGACTATCGCGCGGCGGCGAAGGTGGCGATTTTGGATGCGGAACTGACCGTCTCGCAACCGCATCGCGTGACCGTGTGCACGGGGATTGACGCGCTCTCCCATGCGCTTGAATCAGCCGTGACCACCAAGCGCAATGCCTGGTCGGCCATGTACTCACGCGAGGCGTTCCGGCTTTGCCACAGCGGCTTCAACCGGGTGCTGCGTGAGCCAGAAAACGTGGAGGCCCGGGGGCAGATGCTGCTTGGCGCGGCCTATGCTGGTATCGCGATCGAGAACAGCATGCTGGGGGCCGCGCACTCCTGTGCGAATCCGTTGACGGCGTTCTTCAATGTGGTGCATGGCGAGGCGGTGGGCGTGATGCTGCCGCACGTGATTCGCTTCAATGCAGCTCTGCCGGAGGTCGCTGCCATCTACGAGAGCTACCACGATGGCGACCTCGCCGACCGGGTGACGGAGATGCTACGGGAAGCCCAAATGCCTACCAACATCGGCCACTACGGCGTGAAAGAGGCGAACCTGCCGGAACTCGCGGCGATGGCGGCGAAGCAATGGACCGCGCAGTTCAACCCGCGTTCCATTTCGGAGGCTGATTTTGTAGCACTGTATCGGGCGGCCCTGTGATAGGATGAGGTCATGAGAAGCTGCGCGCTATTCGTGATCCTGTCATCCTCGGAGCCGGAGGAGATGTCGGGGCAGACCGTGATAACCCTGTTCATCGCCGTCCTGCTGGTGGGCATGGTGGCGAGCATTCTGGCGGCCAAGTTTCTCCTGCCTCGCTTCGGCGATGCTGTCAGCTCGTTCTTCTTCTCCATGGGCGGCAGGGCCACGGCTGAGGACATGGTTGCCACTGAGAACCGCAAGGCCGCGGCACTCGTGGCCGCCGGTGATTACAAGGGAGCGATTGCGGAGTACGAACAAACGCTGAAGCAGAGGCCCGAAGACCTGCGGGCCATCGCTGAGATCGCCAGGATTCGCGCTGAGTCTTTGAATGAACCGGATACCGCCCTAGCTTTCCTGCAAGAGCAAATGGCCAGCCGCATCTGGGATGCTGAGGGCGAAGGGTTCATCCTCTTCCGCATCGCTGGCATTCATCGGAAAGTGCAACACAACAAGGTCAAGGCCAGGGAAGCGCTCGAGCAAGTGATGTCTCGTCTTCCCAAGACCCGTCACAGCGCCAATGCCCGGACCCAGCTTGATGAATGGCAGCGCGAGGACATCCGGGAAGAGACCATGCGCCGCCAGAAAGCATCGCTGAACCGAGCCTCGTAATCCATGCAAAAGCTGAGGCATGCCATGGCGCGCAATCCCCTCGCCGTGCTGGCGGTGGCGGCGATGGCCGGCATCCTTGCGGTGGATAGCCATGCTGGTCTTCACATGCGAAACTGGAGCCTTACGCTGACCCTGATCTTCTCTGCCTGGGCCTTGTGGAAACCGGCCACATGGCAGCTTCTTGTGGCTGCCATTTGCGGCTTCGGGTTCATGCACGCTTGTAAATTGGAGGCCACGCGGCTGCATTCTCTGCACTCGGTGCTCCAGCCAGGAGTGAAGGTAGAAGTGGTGGCCTCGGGCACCTTCATCCGCGCCCCGATGACGCCTGAATCCACCGGCACGCCCACTCGTCGCGAAGCGCGCTTTCAAGCTGATACCCTCAGCATTCCCAGCCGCGTACGCACTATCAACGGCATCACCGAACTGCGCGTATGGCTCAAAGACGGCAGCTTCGTTCCCACTGGCGGTCGCTATGAACTGAAAGGCACGCTGTATCTCCCCTCGCCCACCGCCAATCCCAGCATTTACGATCCACAAAGCGGTGCCGAACGGCAAGGGTTTGTAGCGGAGTTCACGCCCCGTGAGATCCATCTACAAGGACCACCTGAATTCAGTGTCGCGCTGTGGCTGCTCACGCTCGCCGAGCACTCAAGGCACTGGATGGAGACGGTGTTAGCGACTGGTATCGAAGGCGATCAAGCGCCGCGCATCCTCGTTCAAACCATGGCCCTGGGCACCAACGAGCCGGGCAGTGCCGAGTTGCAGGGGCCGTTTCGTGACAGCGGCACCTTGCATGTCTTCGCGGTCAGCGGTCTGCACATCAGCATGCTCGCAGGGATTGGCTGGTTGATCCTGAGTTCGTGTGGAATGAGCCGCAAAAGCGCCCTCATCGCGCTGATTGTACTGGTTATCAGCTACGCCTTCATCACCGGCTGGCGGCCCTCCGCAGCGCGTGCGGCGTTGATGACTTGTGCATGTCTTTGTGCGCCGCTCTTCGACCGGCAAGCGCGACTCATCAACGCGCTGGGAGGCTGTGCGTTGGTGCTCTTCGTCGCGAATACGCAGCAACTCTTTCAACCGGGCTTTCAGCTTTCGTTCGGCGTGGTGTGGGCCATTGCGGCCTTTGCGCGTTTGGCGGCACAGCCGTTTGAACGATTCGCCAGTCTCGATCCCTTCCTGCCCATGCAACTGGCGAGCAGGACACAACACGTGGGTTTGTGGGCAAGGCGCAAACTGGTCGAAGTCTTAACCGTCTCCGCCGTTGCCACGGTGGCCAGCCTGCCCATCATGCTGTTGGAATTCCACAGCGTCACACCCATCGGCATTCTGGCAAACTGCGTACTGGTGCCGTTGTCGTTTGCCTCGCTGTTTACGGTCGTCATGAGCCTCATCGCGGGAGGGCTGCATCTCACCTCAGCCCAGGTCTTGTTTAACAACGCCAACTGGTTTTGGGTGAAGGCCATGACCTGTTCCGCCACATGGTTTGCCGCCATTCCAGGCGGTAACTTTAATGTACCCTCGCTCACCGCTCCAGGCACATCGCCTACCACACTCAGCGTTCTAGCCATGCCGCCCGGCGAAGGAGCGCAGGTATTGCAATCCGCAGGCAAGCATTGGCTGCTGGACTGCGGCGGGGCCAACCGCGCCAACTTCACCATCGTACCGTTTCTCCGTCATGAGGGAGTCAACCAGCTTGAGGGTGTCATCCTCAGCCATGGCGATGCCGATCACATCGGGGCCCTGGAAGCCCTGATGCCGCGCTTCAAGCCCCCGGTGGTGATGACTTCAATGCTGGAGCCCTGGCGGCTGGACTCCCGTGCCACCTTCATGCACAAGCTGTTTGCGGGGCACGTCCTTGATGCCACGAGAGCAGGCAAGCTGCAAGCGGGCGACAGCTTCACGGCGGGTGAAACCACTGTTCATACACTGTATCCCACACCTGCCGACCTCTACAACAAAGGCGATGACCGTGCCCTGGTGCTGCGCATCGACTGCGGCAAGATGCGCGTGTTGTGGTGCAACGATGCAGGGTTCATTACCGAGAAGCACTTGCTTGCCCGTCTGCCGGCTAGTGAACTTGCCAGCCAGGTGATCGTTCGCAACCAGCACGCGAGCGATGCCTCAGCCTTGCCTGAGTTTTTGCTGGCGGTGAAACCCAGGTTGATCATCACTTCCAACACGCCCGGCGATGTCGAGCAGCGCATGCCCCCTCATCTGCAAACCCATTCCCAGGAGCACGGCATCACCCTTTTCGATCAATCCGAGACGGGCATGGTGAAGCTGCAACTCTGGCGCGATCATGCGGAAGCCAAGGCATGGCTCACTGGCAAGGTCGTCACCCTTCAGCCATGAGACGACTGCCCCGCCATCTTCTCCGCCTCGGGCTCATCGGCTCGGGTCTGGGGCTGCTCGTCTGGTTTGGTCTTCCATGGCTGGTCCCCCTCCCCGTGGCTTTGGAGCGGCCGCTGGATACCGGCACCCGCTACCTCGCCAGTGATGGCACACCGCTGCGCCATCAGCTCAATAAGGAAGGCCAGCGCTCCACGCCCTTCGTTCCGCTGGCCCAGATTCCGCAGTCATTGATTGATGCCACACTCGCGGCGGAGGACCGGCGTTTCTACAGGCATGGCGGGGTGGACTTGCTAGCTGTCTCCCGCTCCATGTGGATGAACGTCAAGGCCGGTCGCGTGCGCAGCGGCGCCTCAACTATCACGCAACAGCTCATTAAGATCAGCAGCGATAGCCGCCAGCGCACGCTTGGGACGAAGATCAAGGAGGCCCTTGCCGCGCGGCATCTGGAGATGCGCTGGAGCAAGGAGCAAATAATGAGCCACTACCTCAACCGCGTTGGCTACGGCAATCTGTTTGCCGGCTGCGAGGCGGCGGCGGATGGCTATTTCCACAAGCCTTTGCGCGATTTAACGCCTGCCGAATGCGCCTTCCTTGCCGCTTTGCCGCAGGCTCCAGGACGATTAAACCCTTTCCGCAATGCCGACGGGATCACTCTCCGCCAACAAAGTGTCCTACAGCGTATGCATGAGCTCGGCAGGCTTGATGACGAAGGCTTTGCCATCGCCGCTGCCCAGCCTGTGACCTTGCAGCGCTATGATGGCGGCTTCACCGCGCCGCATGCCGTTGACTTGCTAAGCCAGACCGATGGCAAGCAAGCCATCATCCGCACCACGCTGGTACCGGAATTGCAAACCCAGGTGGAAACCATTATCACGCAGAAGCTAGAAGGCCTGCGTTCCAAACGGGTGGAACACGCCGCCGCAGTGGTGGTTGAAAACGAGACTGGCCATGTGCTGGCCCTCGTCGGATCTCGTGATTACTTCGCGGACAATGGCGGCCAGATCAATGGCGCCTGGTCGCCTCATTCGCCGGGCTCCGCTTTAAAGCCCTTCACTTACGCTCTTGCGCTGGAACGCGGTGCCACGCCTGCCACCATCGTCACCGATCTGCCTATTGAATTTCAAACCGATACCGGCCTGTACCGCCCGGAGAACTACGACCACAAGCTCTACGGTCCGATGACTTATCGCTATGCGCTGGGCAACTCCTTGAACATCTCCGCCGTGCGCGTGCTGCGCGATGTCGGCGGCGCATCCACCCTCCTCGCCAAGCTTAACGATCTCGGCCTTACCACACTCACCGAGCCTGCCGAGCATTACGGCCTAGGCCTCACCATTGGTAATGCACCCGTCCGCTTGTTGGAACTCACAAATGCTTACGCCACGCTTGCGCGGTTGGGTTTGCATCGTCCCTGGACCTTGAGAGCAGACCAAGTCTCAGCGCCTGCCACAAGGCTTTTCAAGGAACGCTCCGCCTGGTGGATTGCCGACATGCTGAGCGACAACCAAGCCCGCGCGCTGACATTCGGTACTCGCTCGCCGTTGCGCCTGCCTTTCCGCGTGGCGGCAAAGACCGGCACCAGCACAAGCTACCGGGACAACTGGACACTGGGATACACACCGGAGTTCACCGTCGGCGTATGGGCCGGGAATTTCGAGGGCAAGCCGATGGAGAACATCTCTGGCGTCACCGGTGCAGGCCCCATCTTCCATGAGATCTTCATGTACCTGCAACGCAAGCACACCCTTACTTGGTACAATGAACCGAAGGGGATTGTGCGCTGCCAGATTGATCCACGCACGGGCAAGCGGATTGGCCCGCAAAGTCCTGCCCCCCGGCTCAGCCGCGAGGAGTCCTTCTTTGCCAGTAGCCGACCCACTCCCGCCACCGCAGCGGATTACGACAGCTCGGGCCGCGCCCTGCTCCCCGCCGAGTATGCCAACTGGATGGCGAGTCGTGACAACTGGCTTGGCGACCTTGTCGCGACACAAAAGGCGGAGGTGTCGGCTCTGCACATTCTGCATCCGGTGAACGGTCTCACTATTCGGCTCGATCCCGATCTGCCGGGCACACAGCAACTGCTGCTGCAAGCCGTTCCTCAGGACGTGTCATGGAGCAGCGACACCCTTAGGATTGAGCGTCGCGGCCAGCAGTCCTTCGCCCTCCTTCTTCCAGGCGAGCACCAAATCACCGCTCGCGAAGAGGGTCACATCCAGCAGGTGAGCATCAGCGTAACCAAATGAGTGCGACACATTCCGAGCCCGTTTCCCGCCTTGTGAAAACCCATTTTGCCGTTTGATCCTCTGCGGGGCGCGATTATTCTCGCCTCCCTCTTTATGGCTACCACGCTTCGCTTTTGGAAGATGAACGGTGCGGGCAATGACTTCGTCATGCTCGACAACCGGGATTTGTCCCTGTCCCTCTCCACCGAACAAATCGCCCGCCTGTGCGACCGTCATCGCGGCGTGGGTGCCGACGGCCTCTTGCTGGTCGAGCCTGCGCAGAGCGATGGCGACTTCCGCATGCGCTATTATAATGCGGACGGCGGCGAGGCCGAGATGTGCGGCAATGGTGCCCGCTGCTACGGCCGGTTCGTTAATTTCCTGCATGAAGACAAGCTTTCGAACATCAAGTTCGAGACCATGGCGGGCATCATTTCCGCCGAGTTTGAAGGCGATCAGGTGCGCATCAACATGAGCGCGCCACATACGCTGAAGCTGGCTCAGGAACTCGATGTGGCGGGCGGGAAGCTCACCGTTCACAGCGTCAACACCGGCGTGCCGCACGCAGTCGTGTTTGTGGACGACCTGGAGAACGTGGACGTAATCAAGCTCGGTGCGGGCTTGCGTTATCATGAGGCCTTCAAGCCCAAGGGCACCAACGCGAACTTCGCCAAGGTGCTGGGCCCGAACTCCATCCAGATCCGCACCTACGAGCGCGGTGTGGAAGGCGAAACCCTGGCCTGCGGCACCGGCATGGTGGCCAGCGCCCTGATTCACCATGAACTCACTGGTGCGGCATCGCCCGTCGCCGTTTTGGTCAAGGGTGGGGACACCTTGCGCATCGGCTTCGATGAGCCCTCACCGCACGACTACACCAACGTGACTCTTTTTGGCCCTGCTGACTTTGCCTTCTCGGGCGAAGTCTCCCTTTAATCTCCCGATACGTATCCTCACTCCACACTGAACCCATGTTCGCCGGAACCCACACCGCCA